>PXDN01000069.1 GCA_003566375.1 Opitutia bacterium | reverse complement strand
CATGGAGGACGGCGGGAGTGCCGGTGGAGCCGATCATGAACCGACCCCTCCGCTCGCGCGGTTTGGGAGAGTTTTGGAGTCGGCGCTGGAACTTGGGATTCACCGATTTGGCCAACCGGTTGGTGTTTGAACCGCTCTGGCGAAAAACCGGTCCGGCAGGTGCCACGTTGGCGGTGTTCGCCGGTTCCGGGTTGGTGCATGAACTGGTGATTTCGATTCCTGCGCGCGGCGGCCATGGAGGGCCGCTGGCGTATTTTCTGTTGCAGGGCGGCGGGGTGTTGCTTGAGCGGAGCCGGGTGGGGAAACGCCACCTTCACGGCTGGGCGGGGCGTTTGTTCGCCGGTGTGATGGTGGTGGCGCCCCTTGGCCTGCTCTTTCATCCGCCGTTTGTGCGGAATGTGATTCTACCCTTCCTGGAAGCGATTGGATGTCTATGAGAACTAAATACCTGTTAATTTCGGGCGGCGCGGTCCATTGTTTAAACCTCATCGCCAGCATCCAAGTGCCGCGGGAGCCGGGGTGGGACCGGCGCTTGTTGCCCAATGATATTGTGGCCCTGAAAGGAGGAGCGGCATGAAAATTGCCATCACTGGAACGCGGGGGTTGGTTGGACGACACTTGGCCAAGAATCTTCTGGATGAAGGACACCGGGTAACCATTTTGGGTGGCAATCCGGAAGGGTGTGCGGACGGGATTCGCCGCCATCCAAACTTGTCCTGCCACGCAGTGGGTGAATCCGGCGGAGAAGCCCTGCAAAAGGGACTGGCTGGATGTGACGCCCTGGCCCATTGCGCTGCTTTTCCCTGGCAGGGGAAAGGGAACCAAGGCACGATAAATTATCCAGCCGCAAAAACACGCCTCCTGATGGAAGCCGCCAGGAGGGCCGGAGTGCAAAGGGTTGCCTTGGCCGGGTTTCTCCGCGCCCGACCCGGTTGCGGGATTCCCTGGCTGGAAAACCTTTGGGAAGCGGAGGAAATCACCCGCGGCGCCGGCATGGAACACCTGGTGGTGAAATGCGGCTTGGTTTACGGTCCGGGGGACGATTTTGTGACTCCGCTGGCCCATGGCTTGGCGGCTTGGCCGCTGGTCGTTTTGCCCGGAAACGGCGGTCTGCCCGTGCGTCCGGTGGCGGTGGAGGAAGTTACCCGCCTTTTCCGCTCCTTTCTGGTTGAGCGCCGCCCGCGCTGGCGCACGGTCGCGTTGACCGGACCGGAAACCGTGACCCTGCGCGAGGCGGTGGAGCGTGTGGCCGCGGCGGCCGGTCTTCGGGTCACCCGCCTTGAACTTCCGGCGGGCATCCGCCATACGACCGCATGGATCGCGGAAAAGGTTTTTCGCAACCCATGGGTAACTCCCGCCCGGTTGCGCGTCTTTGCCGAACCGCTGGACAGCCCGCTCCCCTATGGCGCCTTCCCGCCCGCGGATCTCCGGCCCGGCATCGCGTTCACTGCGGAAACCCTTCGAAAAGCTTTGCCCTCCGAAGCAGTCCGGGAAACCACCGGCTTCCCCGAGCCCCGCCCTTACCGGCGGTAAGATCACCGCAACAATAAACCGCCCAAAACGCCCATTCACCACAGTTCGTGATAAAGCGCCCCCGTCAGTGGGGCGCGTGCTGGCGTCATCCCAGATACCGGGGAAGGCTTTGCAGGGCGTAGAGGGGAACGTTTAGCGTGTGTCCGTCGCGTTTCAGGTTGCGAAGGGAGGTCCGGACCGCCACGGAGGGCGAGTATTTCTGAAGGTAGAAGGCGAGGCTCTTGCTCCGCAGGTTGATGCCGGACTTGACCTCTATGGGGACCACGCCACTCCGGTTTCGGAAGAGAAAATCGATCTCGGCCTCACGGCCGACGTTCCGCCAGTAGTGAAGCGCGCTATCCGTCATCGCCGCCAGATGCTGGGCGACATAATTTTCCACAAACGCCCCCTGGTAGTCCGTCACGATCGAGAGATCGTTCCGCGGAGCATCGGGGGGCAGATCGGCCAACGCCCCTAACAGGCCGACATCACAGGCGTAAATTTTGTAACTGGAGGTGATCGTGTGGGCGGCCAGAGGGAGCCGCGGCACCGTCACGAGCGTGCATCGGTGAATCAGCCGGGCATTGGCCAGCCAGGTGAGAGCGTTTTCATATTCGCGCGCCCGGGCGCCTTCCTTCACCACGGAAAACATAAACTTGTGGTTCTCCCGCGTGAGCTGTGCGGGAAGTGACTCCCAGAGGAGGGAGAGTTTGGGAATATCGGAAGCGGGAGCGTGTTTGGCGAAATCCAGCGTGTAGGCGTCCAGGATCGCCCGTTGAATCGCCCGGCAATCGGACTGCTCCGGGTCCGATGCGTGACGCTTCACGACCTCCGGCATCCCGCCCACATAATAGTAGCGACGCAACAAGCCAATCAGTTCCGCGTGGAAAGCCTCCGGGAGTGGTTCGGGCGTTTCAAGATTTTCCAGGTAGTCCCGATAGCGGCCTGCTCCCACCGCTTCCAGGAACTCGTAAAAAGTCATCGGGTAAAGATCGACAAAATCGACCTTGCCGACCGGAAAGGACTTTGGCCGCGACATTCGAACACCCAGCAGCGAGCCCGCCGAAGCGATGTGATAGCCGCCCGCCTGCTCCTGAAAATACTTCAATGAGTTCAGCGCCTGGTTCGACTCCTGGATCTCGTCGAAAATGACCAAGTCCGAATCCCGATGAATCTCCACCCCGCTGTAGAGGCCCAGATCTCTGACGATCCGCTCTGGATTCAGGTCGCCTTCAAAGAGAGACCCCAGCCGGGGATCCCTCTCGAAGTTGAAATAATGGCTCCGGCGGTATTCACGTTGCCCGAGTTCCTTTAAAAGAAAGGTCTTCCCGGTTTGCCGGGCGCCCCGAAGCACCATGGGCTTTCGGTTGGGCGAATTTTTCCAATCCACTAGCTTTGCGTAAACATCCCGTTTCACAGAGAAAAACGCTGCTTTTTTACACGCACAAGTCAAGGATAACGCCTATAAAATTGGCGTTGCATCACATTTTACACGGGGTAAATACGGCAACGCAACGCATTCTTTCCACACTTTGGGGGAGGGTTACTGCGCTCAAAAGAAAAGGCCGT
>PXDN01000238.1 GCA_003566375.1 Opitutia bacterium | reverse complement strand
GGAAGAGAAGTTTACACTCTTTGAAATCACGATGGGGGTCACAAGGCAAGCTTGGAAAACCCGCGACCCGGCGCGTGAGGGACAACGAATTCGTCATCGACAAGGCATTCGTTTAAACACCGGTTCTTGACCCCGGTTGCCACGCGTCCACACTTACGAAAACCGCATTTATTACCACAACCCACACGCTCCATGATCCAACCAACCAGCCAACCCATCCGCCGCGCCGCTTTGCGGCTTGCCGGCTTAATCGCTTTCACCGCCGCGGCGGCCATCCCGTTGGCCGCGGCGGCTGAGGATCTCATCCACATCCACTCCGGCGGCATTCCGGTGGTTATCTCCGCTCCCCACGGCGGCACCCTGCCGGTTCCCGACGGAGAGCCGAGCACCGAAGGGACCACCGTGCGGGACATGCACACCGAGGAAATCGCCCTTGAACTCGCCCGCTTGCTGGAGGCTGAGCTGGGAGCCAAACCGTATTACGCCATCGCCCGATACAGCCGCCGCTACGTGGATGCCAACCGCGGACCCGGCCTGCGGGCGGGGGAAGCCTATTCCGGGCCCAACTCGAAACGGGTTTACGACGCCTACCACGGAGCCTTGCGCTCCCAAGTCGATGAGGTGCGCGAACGCTTCGGAAGCGGGCTTCTCATCGACCTGCACGGACAGTCCCGGTTTCCCGATCAAATCATCCGGGGCACCGTGGGCGGGCAAACGGTCACCGCCATGCTCGAAACGCACGGGCTGGAGGCGCTGATCGGCCCCAATAGCGTTTTCGGCCATTTGCACGCAAATGGCTACAAAGTTGAACCCCCGGTGGAGAATGCTCCGGAAAGTCCCGCCGACGAGGTTCACTTCGTGGGCGGCTACATCGTGCGCGCCTACGGAAGCCATCGGGAGAATGGCATCGACGCCATTCAAATCGAGCTGGGCCGGGATTACCGCCGTCCGCAAGCGCGGGACAAAACCGCCGCCGACTTGGCCAAAGCGATCGCCACCCATGTCCAAACTTACCTTCAAACGGACCCCGCCCGCGCCGAAACGGGTGCCGTCCCCTTTCGGTAACCCATTCCTCTTCCCGCATGAGTGAAACCCTTTCCGATTCCTGCAGCGAAGATGAAAAAAACCGCGGAGGCCGGATTTTCACCGCTTGGCTTGCGACTATCCTCCTCTTAATCGGCATGCTTTCCCATCTCGGGTTTATTACTCCGGTAACCGGCGAAGACGGGGAACCCGCCCACTTCGGGGTTTGGTCGCTGTTGCCCGCCTTCCTTGCCATCTTTCTAGCGTTTTGGCTGCGCAACGTGATCGTGGCCCTGACGGTCGGCGTTTTTGCGGGGGGCTTGGTCAGCGGACAGTTCAACATCCTGAAATCGTTCTTTTTCCCAGCGGTCGGCAGCGAGGAATACGCCATGCTGCTGCTGGTCTATCTCTGGGCTCTCGGCGGGCTGATCGGAATTTGGACCCGCACGGGCGGCGCGACCCATTTCGCCAACGCGGCCGCGAAGGTCATGGTGCGGGGGCGCCGCAGTGCCAAGACATTCGTCTGGTTCATGGGGTTGGTTTTCCATCAGGGCGGCACGGTCAGCACGGTGCTCACCGGGGCGACGGTGCGGTCGGTCGGGGACCGCAACCGGGTTTCCCACGAAGAGCTTTCATACGTGGTTGACTCCACCGCCTCCCCGGCGGCCGCCATCATTCCATTTAACATCTGGCCACTCTATATCGGGAGTATTGTGGCGGGCACCATTCCACTTTTCCAAGCCGACACCCGGAGCGCGGAGGTCGGATTGGGAGCGGCCTTTTTCTTTCAAGCCATTCCCTACAATTTCTACGCCATCTTCGCCGTGCTGTTAACCCTGTTGGTTTCCCTTGAAGTTTTGCCTTGGTTCGGTCGGCGGATGCGGGAAGCTTCCAAACGCGCCAAAACCACCGGACAACTCGACCGACCCGGCGCCGCCCCGATGACCTCCAGCGAACTCACCACTTTGCGGATGCCGGAAAATTACCGCACCGGCCTGATCGATTTTTTCGGTCCAATCGGCACCCTGATGGCCATCGCGGTTTTGCCCTACATCTGGTTCTTTGTCATCCGGGGTGATCGAAATTTCCAAATTCTGATCGCCGAAGCCTTCGGCATGGCCCTGGTGGCCGGCTTCATCATCGCCCTGGCCAAGGGAATGCCGCTCAAAACAGTAATGGCCGGCTTTATCGACGGTTGCAAAGGAGTAACCATCGGGGCTCTGATCCTCGCCCTGGCCATCACCTTAAAAGAAGTCGGCGACGTGATCGGAACCGCCGAATTTGTAACCGGCACTCTCGGCGAACGCCTCCCCGCAGCGGTTCTGCCGGCCTTGTTTTTGCTACTTTGCATGGTCACCGCTTTTTCCACCGGCACCTCCTTCGGCACCTACGCGATTCTCTTTCCCATCGCCCTGCCCTTGGCTTGGCAGGTCAATTCCGACGAGTTTTTCATCACTCTTTGTTTCGCCTCCATCGTCGGCGGCAGTTTGTTTGGAGACCAATGTTCGCCGATCTCCGACACCACCATTCTCTCCTCCCTCGGCACCGGTTGCGATTTGATGGACCATGTCCGCACCCAGCTCCCGCTGGCCCTCGTCGCCGCCGGGTTCGCCGCTTTCCTTTACGTGGTGCTGGCCTGGTTGTTTTAAACCCATACGAAGGGCGCGCCTCTTTCCCTCACCGTTTTCCCCGTTTCAGTTTGCGGATTTTCCGTTGAGATGAAAACGTTATGCCATGACCAATACGGATTCCTCCCAAGACCATCCGCCAAAACGGAGAAGCCGGTTTTTGCGGCGTTTTCTTTACACGGTTGCCATCCTGGTCGGGCTCTATCTCGTTATCGGGTTCTTCGTTCTTCCCCCGGTGTTGAAAAAAGTGGCCGTCAGCCAAACCTCCGCCCACCTGCGGGCCACCCTCGACCTCGAATCCGTCTCCTTCAATCCGCTGACCCTGCGGCTGGCCGTGGGCGGGGTGGCTCTGCGGGAGGAAAACGGGGATCCGGTTTTCGAATTGGCCACAGCCGAGGTGGACGCCGCCTGGTCCTCCCTGTTCCGGCTGGCCCCGGTCCTG
>PXDN01000208.1 GCA_003566375.1 Opitutia bacterium | reverse complement strand
CTGAGGGGGGACCAAGACGTAAGCGATCAATATTCTGGATGGTCCCGACTCGGCTGAGCTTGTCCAATGCCTGGTGTCGCCCTTTGGGTCAAAAGCGGATCGGCAGACACCGGGCCATGACCGTTGCCGGACGATTCACCCGCATAGGTTGTCCGTTACGGTTTCCCGGAACGGACATTCTACAACGCCGTGCGGACCGAATGGGTGCGGGTTGGCGCCCGTGGTTGCCGAACGGGCCGCACGGAGGCGGCCCCTCCACCTGCCTGGCGAACGCACTCCCCTCCGCCCGCCGGCGCTCCTTCCCGCCTGTTTGTGCAACGCGTCACCTTCAACTCTTTCGTTTCATTTGCTCGGCCACCTCCGACAGGATGGTCAGGCGGCCGCCGTAGGTTTTTTGCAACAGGTCCAGATTGAAGACTTCCGCGGTCGGCCCGAAGGCCACCACCCGCATGTTCAACAAGAGCAGGCGGTCGAAATACTTGCGCGCGGTCGGCAGGTCGTGATGCACCACCACCAGGGTTTTGCCCAGGCTTTTCAGCTCTTGGAACAGGGTGAAAATGGCGGCCTCGGTGGTCGCGTCGATACCGGCAAACGGTTCGTCCAAAAAGTAGAGGTCAGCCTGCTGAGCCAGCGCCCGGGCCAGGAAGACGCGTTGCTGCTGCCCGCCCGAGAGCTGGGAAATTTGCCGGTTGGCGAACGGCAGCAGGCTGACTTTCTCCAAGGAGTGCCGCGCGATCTCCCGGTCTGTTTTGGAAGGGCGTCGAAACAAGCCGATCCGCCCGTAGCGGCCCATGAGCACCACGTCCATCACACTGACCGGAAAATCCCAATCCACCGATTCCCGCTGGGGCACGTAGCCGACGCGGGCGAGGTTTTTGTGATGGGGTTTGCCGAAAATCCGCGCCCATCCGCTGGAGTGGGGAACCAATCCCATCACCGCCTTGATCAAAGTCGATTTCCCCGCGCCGTTCGGCCCGACGATGCCAATCAGTTCACCCGCCGGAAACACGGCGTCCACCCCCCACAAAACCGGTTTGCGGTGGTAGGAGACGGTCAAATCGTGAATCTCCAGCGGCGGCGCCAGGTCATCGGTTGATTTGGCTGCCGCAAGTCCATCTGGCTTCACGGCGGTTGAAGGCGGCTGGTTCATCGCAGGGCCTCAACCATAGTCGTGAGGTTGTAACGGATCATGCCTTCGTAGGTGCCGACGTCGACCCCCCCGCGCATTTCCCCTTTGGCCCCGAGCGCGTCGGAAAACAATTCACCTCCGATGGCCGCCCCGGAATCAGCGCTGACCCGCTGGATGGCACGGGGAGAGACGGTCGATTCGACAAAAATCGCCGGCAATTGTTTTTCGCGGATAAAGTCAACCAATCGGGAAATATCGGCCAAGCCCGCCTCCCCGGAGGTGGAGAGGCCCATCAAACCGACCACTTGAAAGCCGTAAGCCCGGCCGAAATACCCGTAGGCGTCGTGGCTGGTGACCAGAATGCGCCGCTCTTCGGGCAACTCGGCCGTTTTTTCCTTCGCCCACTCGTGCAAGTCAGCCAGTTTTCGCTGAAACGCGCGTCCGCGTTCCTCGTAGTAGCCCCGACCGCCGGGATCAGCGGCGGAGAGCCCCTCAACCACGGTCGGCACGCAGAGTGCCCAGAGAGAGACGTCGAACCAGACATGCGGGTCGTAAAGGTCGGGCGCGTCATCGGCGGGGAGCAATTTTTCCCGCGGAATGCCGTCGGTTACCGCGATGGCCGTTCGCCCGCCGCGTGTCCGCCGTTTCAACATGCCATCCATCTGCTCTTCAAAAAAGAGCCCCATGTAAAAAACCACGTCGGCCCGGTGGAGTTTGCGCAAATCGGAAACCGACGGGCGGTAAAGGTGCGGATCGACCCCGGGACCCATCAGCCCCTCCAGCTCAATGCGGTCCCCGCCCACCGCCGCCACCATGTCGGTGATGGTGGTCGCGGTGCTCACCACCCGGAGACGTTGTTCCGCGCCCTCCAAAGCGGAGGGAACCGCCCACAATACGGCAGCCCCCGCGAACGCCGCCGTCCACCGCAAAAAAGGTTCGCGAAGACGGCGGGCACAATCATTCCACAAGAAACGCAATCGGATCATGTGGCTAAATTGGCACGGCGGCAAATTAGAGTCAACAATACTTGTTAGGCATTACTAATTTTAATTCCAACGGATCCGCCTCCCCGAAGCTTGCTTCGTTGAAATACTCGAATCGGTGATCTCGAATACCCCGCGGTTTGCCCCAAAGACAATCCACTTGCCGCACGATTCAGGCTTAAACACCGGTTCAGGGGTCTGTCCGCACCGGTACCCGCTGGTGGACGCCCCAATTGTGCAGGGGGCGTCCGTCCAAGGCGCTTTGCGGGGCCGCGCTGTCGCGGACGTTCCCCCGCACCCGGTCTTCAGGCACGCGGGTGGACGCTTGCGGGGAAAGCGCGTATAAGACCGCCTCTCCCGCCCCCGCTGGCTCGCGCTCCAAACGCAATTTCACGGTGGCCCCCGATCCGCCGGTTCCGTCGCGGGTAATCACCGCCTCCAGAATGCCCACCTCCCCGCTCTCCTCGAAATACCGAAATCCCTTCACGTCCCGTTCCAGCACCGTATCGGTGTCAAAAACCAGGGGTGGAACCGGCACCGCGTAGGTTAGCTCAACGGTGGTTCCGACCCGAGCGGCCGTCTCGATTTGGGTTATGCGGGATTTTCCCTCCGGTGACTCCCGCACTTGCTCCCAAGCCCTGGCCATCATCTCGCCGATGAAATAATAACCCGGCCCGGTCATGTGCAGCTCATCCCGGTGATACTCCCCGCCAAACGGATAATCGGCACCGGCCAAATGATGAAACCGGCTGGTGTTGTGCGCCTCCAGCATGGCCAGGGAGGAATGGGGATGAAGCCTTTGGTTGGTTGAGGGTTGGTGCATGATGAAATGCACATCCTCTTCCTGCCCGGTGATGGCCTTCACGTCCGCGTCGATGTCGCTGCGCCAGGTCAGCAGGTCTTCCAGGTAGCCGGCATTGCCGAGATCCCCCTCGCCGTGTTTGAGCAAACAAGCCGCCACCCGGACGCGCCAACCGCGTTCTCCGG
>PXDN01000157.1 GCA_003566375.1 Opitutia bacterium | reverse complement strand
TCCTCTTGCAAAAAGATCGAGGCAAGAAATAGACCACTGCGGAAAACGGGTTTTTCTTTCATAGGCAAAAGGACGGAAATCAGAGGATGGTTTCAGTGTTCGGAGAGGCAACCCCTTTCATTACCAAAACAGGTTTCATTTTCGATGCCACCGTAACCGCTTTTGTGCAATGGTTGCGCGTCGGTGTGTTCGTTTCCACATCGGCGATGTTTGAACTCGACAATGTGACCAAGGCCAATGGCCACATCGACGCGGGCATGCTAAACGGTTTAATCTCCATCGAATACGTTTGCCAAATCCCCGAACCGAGAGTTTATGTCCTCGCCTTCGGAGTAATGGCAGGAATTTTGGTATGGATGCGGCGGAGAAAGTAATCCGTTATTTAGACCAAGACACGTTACCGCTCAATCCCGACACGTTGCAGTCCTTTGGGGAGACCAGCAGGATCAACCGACCCCGCTCTAATTTTTTCGGTGCCCTTCCCGCGCGGGGCATGGTAAATCCGCTTTTTCCGCTGCCCAAGCCCGTCTCCGCCCGCGTCGAAGCCGCCGCCGACGCAGAATCCAGACTGACAGGAAATAACCACCGACGGTCGCCGTCGTGGCAATAAGGAGGCTGCCCGCGACCATGAACGCACCATCTTCAAGCACCTCGCCGGAAACCCCCGGCCAGCGGATGAGCGGCACGATCAACCAACCGAACCACGCTTCCCCGAGGCTGTGGTAGGCGTAATAAAGGGGGCCGATGGTAAAGGCGTTGCAGACCACCCACGAAACAGGGAACGCCACGACGAAATTCGCCCGGAAGAGCCAGCATACAAACACCATGATGACCGTCTGGATTCCCGCCGTGGGCGTGAGCGCGATAAAAAGTCCCACCGCCACCCCGCGGGATACCGCCGCATCGTCGACATGCAGACAACCCATGCGCTCCAGCCATCGCGTCAGGCGCGGACGCGCGCGCAGCCACGCCATCACCCGCTCCCGGCGGCGGCGCTCGGCCCGCATCAACCGCAGGCGAAACCTTTTCATCGCATAATCACCGCAAGCGGCATCGTTTCCGTGTTAAAAAGCTCCGTTCAATCAGAGGTCATTGAATTGGCGTCACGCCTTGAGGGGAATGGTGCACCCACCGGGAGTCGAACCCAGATCGCCGGCTCCGGAGGCCGGTGTTCTATCCATTGAACTATAGGTGCGGAAAAAGAATGATACAAAATCCACCCCCTCCCCGAAAGCGATAAAAAAATCCGAAAGCCCGCATTTTTCAACGCCTCTTCCCGAATCAGTGAATCCAGCCGCCGTCACCTCAATGGAGACAGGCAACCTCCTGCCGCCTCGCAACACGGCGACGCGGCGGACGCCACCTCCCCTCGCCCGCCAATCCGAATCCTCCACCTTTGGGCTCGATTTGTCAGGGCTGCTGCCCAATCCTTGCCCCGCCTATGAAAAAAATCGGTTTTATCGACCACTTTCTGGACGAATGGCACGCCAACCAGTTTCCAGCCTGGATTCGCGGCAGCGACGAGCGGGGCGACATGGAGATCGCCCTCGCCTGGGCGGAGGTGGACAAGGAAGGGGGAATGAGCACGGACCAGTGGTGTGAAAAACACCGCGTGGCCCGGGCCGGTTCCTTGGAGGAAATCGTGGAGAAGTCGGATTATCTCGTGATCCTTTCCCCGGACCATCCCGAACGTCATGAGGAACTGGCCGGGTTGGCCCTGAAATCGGGCAAACCGGTTTACATCGACAAAACCTTCGCCCCCGACGTGGCCGCCGCACGCCGCCTGTTCGCCCTGGCCGAGGACCACGGCACACCGATGTTTTCCTGCTCCGCCCTTCGCTTCGCCGCCGAACTGGACCAAGTGGAGGAATCCCTGGCTCCCGGCACCGCCCGTTTCGTCACCACCGGTGGAGGCGGGCTCGTCTCCACCTACCTGGTACACCAGGCGGAGATGGTGGTGCGGCTTCTCGGAACCGGCGCCCACCGCATGATGGTGGTCGGCGAAGGCGAATCCGCCGCCGTCACGGTGCAATACCCGGACGGCCGCCAAGCCGTGATGCAAATCATGCCCAACCTCCCCTTCCGGATATCCGCCGCCGGCGCGAACGGGGCGGCGGTTCACCACCTGTCGGTCGATCACTCCTTCTTCCAACGTTTCATCGACGCCATGCTCCGTTTCTTCAAAGACGGCCGCCCGCCGGTCTCCGCCGAGGACACGCTGCAAATCATGGTCCTGATCGAGGGCGCCCGCCGGGCGGCGGAAAAACCGGGAACCTGGATCAACCTGTAGTTGATTTTCCACAACAAAGAGGCATCCGGCCGACCCGTCCATGGAGATTCACGTCAAAGGCGCCCGCGAGCACAACCTGCGGGATCTCGAATTGCGCATCCCCCGGGGCAAGCTGGTGGTGATCACCGGCGTGAGCGGATCGGGCAAATCGAGTCTCGCCTTCGACACCATTCACGCCGAGGGCTACCGCAAATACATGGAGAGCCTCTCCACCAAGGCCCGCCAGATGCTGGAGCAACTGAAGCGGCCCGACGTGGATTTCATTCACGGGCTCTCCCCGGTGGTGGCCATCGAGCAGCGCCCGGCCGGCGCCTCCCCCCGCAGCACGGTGGCCACGGTGACGGAGATCGCCGACTACGCCCGGCTGCTCTGGAATTTGCGCGGGAAGCGGTTTTGCCCCATGGACGGCGGCCCCATCATCAAACGCACCCTGGATGAAAGCGTTTCCCGCCTGCTGGAGGAACCGGCCGGCGCGCGGCTGATTTTGCTCGCCCCCCACCTGACCGCCCGCTCAGCCGTTTTGCGGGAGGAATTGCCGCGCCTGCGCCAGCGCGGGTTTCAACGGGTGCGCATCGGCGGCGACATCAAAGACCTCGACGATCCGAAGCTGATTCCAGGAGGCCGGGAGGAGCACAAGGTGGAAATTGTCATTGACCGCCTGGTGCTGGGTGAAGAGCACCGCAGCCGCTTGGCCGACTCCCTTGAACTGGCTTTCCGCGAAGGAAATAATCGGGCCGCCGCATTGTTGCAGGAGACCCGTGACGGCCCGTGGCGGGAGATTCCGCTCAGCCAAAACCTTGCCTGCTCTCT
>PXDN01000250.1 GCA_003566375.1 Opitutia bacterium | reverse complement strand
CTCGGAAATCGCCGGCAGCCGCCGCTACCCGTTTTACATCAGCGGGCAATTGTGCCTGGTGCAACGATGCTATGCGCGCAACGCCCGTCATGATTACTCGACCAACAGCCGCACCCACGGTCCCAACGTTTTTTTGCAATCCTCCGCCACCCAATCTCATTCCGACAGCGGCCCCCACCACCGGTGGGCGACCGGCACCCTCTACGACAACCTCGACCTGCCCGACGCCGATCTGAACGTGCAAAACCGGCTCAACTTCGGCTCCGGCCACGGCTGGGCGGGGGCCAACCACGTGGTTTGGAATTCGCGCGTGCGCCGGGCGGCGATTCAGAATCCGCCCACCGCTCAGAACTGGGCGGTGGGCGTGCGGGGCGCGAAATGGGCCGGGTCGTTTCCGGCTTACGCTCCCGAAGACGGCTATTGGGTTTCCCAAAACGAAACGGTCACCCCGCAAAGCCTCTATCTCGCCCAATTGGAAGAACGGTTGGGGGAAGCGGGCCCGGGCGGCCTGATCACCTTTCTCCGCTTCAACAACACCGGTCCGCTGAGCCCGGCCGCGGCGGCTCCCGCTTCCTTTGCCGTGGAACGGGCCGGAGTGCGCGACCGGGGATTGGCGGTGCGGTTTGAGCTGACGGGCGGGCTGGACGGGGTGGTGGACGTGGAGACCCTGGAGGAATCCTTTCTCATGCCGGCTTACCAAACCACCGCTTCCTTCACCCTTGCGCTGCGGGAGGACGCCTTCCTTCCGGAGGACCTCCAAGGAGAGTTGGTTTTGCGCCATGGTCCCGGATACAGTGTCCAAGGGGAGGCGACCCAACCAGTTTTCATTGCCGCCCGTTCCCGGGACGCCTGGCTGGCCGCCCACTTCACGGAGGAGGAGCGCAACGACCCTTTGCTTGCGGGCGACCTGGCCTCGCCCGCCGGAGACCGGATTCCGAATTTGCTGAAATACGCCCTCGGCCTGGACCCGTTCTCGCCGGCCGGCTCCGGTGATTTGCCGGTGCTGCGCCGGGAAAACGACGGCGTGGAGTTTTCTTTTCGCCGCCGCGCGGAGGAAACCGTGGTGGAGGCGTTGGTTGAATTCTCCGGTGACCTGCACGACTGGCAACCGGTGGGAGAAACCGGCGAAACCACCGTCACGCCCGCCGGGGACGGATGGGAAACCGTGACCCTCCGGCTCCCGGCTCCCGCCGTGGAGACTCCCGCCCGCTTCTTCCGCCTCCGGGTCGAGCGGGTCGAGTGAATGTTCAAAAGCTTGGCCGTTGGCGCACCCGACCGGACCCAACCGGCTCCCAATGAGAAGGGGAAGGAGATTTGCTTCCAGACCATATCTTTCCGCCTTGCGCAGACCGGGCTGACTGTCCGGGCAATCGGGTGCCGCGCGGACGCGGGCCGGTGGCAGCGGTTTTGTGTGGTATTCCCCATGTTGACACATAAAAGCATACGTGTATTGTGTGTAAGCATGAATATCACGCTCTCGTCCGACAAGGAAACCATTCAAAAAACACGGGAGTTCGCCCGCAGGCAGGGGGTTTCCCTGAATGAACTTTTGCGTCGCTACATGGATTCGGTTACCCGTGTGGAGAATCCGGAGACGGTTTTGGATGAATTTACCCGCAACGCGCTGGAGCATGGCGGCCAATCCTCTCCCGGCTACCGGTTTGACCGGGAAGAGGCGCACCGCCGGTAAACCCGCGCGCAATGAACTTTATCGACACGAATTTGATTGTTTACGCCAACGACCGGCGCGATCCCCAAAAACAGCAGCGGGCGCTCGACGTGATTCGGCGCGAGATGCGGGAAAGGACGGGTGTGATTTCCATTCAGGTTTTGCAGGAATTTGCGAACACCGCGTTGAAAAAGCTGGGGCAGAGACCACCCATTGTTTTGCGCCAACTGGCTTTATTGGAGACCTTGACGGTAGTTCGCCCGGACCCGCCCATGGTTCGGCGTGCCGTGGAGTTGAGCACCCTTTTTCAACTCTCGTTCTGGGATGCGGCCATTTTTTCCGCAGCCGAAAGCGCGGGCTGCCGTAACCTTTTCTCGGAAGACCTGAACGCTGGTCAGGCCTACGGGGCCATCCGCGTGATCGATCCTTTCGCGGTTTGAGTCAAAATACGGGACGTTAGGGAAGCCATGGATGAATTGACTGTTTTGACCTTCAACCTGCGGGGAGCTTACATTCCCGACGGGCTCAACGCGTGGCCAAACCGCGCGGATCAGGTGGTGGACCTGCTGCGGCGGGAAGACCCGGACTTGGTCGGCTTCCAGGAAGCCCAGCAGGGCAACCTCGATCTCCTGGAGGAGGCGTTTCCGGAGCACGGGTGGGAGCGCGGACCGGAATACAACAACCGCGTCCCGTTCGCGTGGCCGGCGGTGAGGTGGAATCCCGACCGCTTGCGCAAGGTCGAGGCGGGCGGGTTTTGGCTCAGCACGACGCCGGAACGGCATTCCGGGGATTGGGAAACCAACTGCATCCGGTCCGCTTTGTGGATACGGTTTCAATTGCTCCCGGACGGTCCCGAGTTCGTTCACCTGAACACCCACCTCGACCATATCAGCGGGAAAGCCCGCCTGGAGGGCTCCAAGGTGATTTTGGAAAAACTGAGCCCCTTCGCGCGGTTGGGATTGCCGTTGTTGTTGACCGGGGACTTCAACGCGGGACCGGAATCCGATGTGCACGGGCTTTTCCGGGAGGAGGGCTTCGCCGATCTTTTTCACGCAACAGGGGGACGCGACGGCCCGGAGGTTTTCACCTTTCACGCGTTCACCGGGAAACGCGTGCCCGGGGAAGAACGGATCGATTGGATTCTCTCCCGCCCCGGCAAAGGATGGCGCTGGTCGGCGCGGTCCCATGAAATTTTGACCGACGCCAAACCGCCCGTGTATCCGAGCGATCATTACCCGGTGCGGGCGGTGGTGCGGTTGGGTCCCGAATCAGAGTGAAACGGAGACGGCGGAACGAAATCAGCTTCTTCGGGAGTGCGTGGTATCTTCCACCCGGTCCCCGCCGCGGATTTCGGCGGCGGCGGCGGTGTTACCGGGGAGAACAGCCGTGACCTTCAGCCCGGCGATGGCCATCAACAGCAGCGCCAGGAAAAACAGGCG
>PXDN01000130.1 GCA_003566375.1 Opitutia bacterium | reverse complement strand
ATTGTGGTGTTGGCCGACGCCTCTGGAAGCATGGAAACCCGCGACATCGACGACGGCGCCCTCTCCCGCGCCGAGTGGGTGGAAAACTGGCTCGACACCCTGAGGGAGGGCCCGGTCCCCCTTCTGCGCGAAACCGCCCGCCTCGATATCCGCCTCTTTGCCAGCGAAACCGTATCATGGAACGGCAAATACCGCCTCCTGCCCGGGCGAACCGCCATCGGCGACGCCCTCGCCGGCCAACTGACGCCGTCCGGCGCGGACCAGCCCCCGGGGGCGGTCGTTCTGCTCTCCGACGGCCATTCGAACCAGGGCAATCCGGTCATGGACGCGGCCCGCCGTTACCGCCAGGCGGGCGTGCCGGTCACCTCCATCGGGGTAGGCGCGCTCCGCGACGGAGGGGAAACGCGGGGGGCTTTCGCCAACACCAGCCTGCGCGGCCGCCAGGGGGAGGAGATGGAAGTGCCGGTGCGCCTGGACAACACGCGCGGCCGGGAAACCACCGTCCGGCTGGAGCTGCGGGACGGGGCGGATCTTCTCGAAAGGCGGGAAGTCACTTTGCCCGCGCGGGCGGAAGACCACCGGGAAATTTTTTCGGTAACGCCGCCGCGCGCGGGCGGTTTCGCCTACCGTTTATCGGTGCAACCGGAATCCGGTCCCGAACAGACCGACGTGGCCACCGTGCGGGTGGACGAACCCGACGTGTTCAATCTGCTCTATCTGGCCGGTCGGCCTTCTCCGGAATTGCGGTTTTTGCAACAGGCCGTGGAGGGGTCCGATCAACTCCGCCTCCAAGCCGTGGTGAGAACCGGACCGGACTCGTTTTTCCATCTGCTGACGGAGGAAAAGGAGCGGCAGGCGCCCCGAAACCGGTTTCCCGACGATCCACGTTTTTACGGTGATTTTGACGCCATTGTCGCCGACGGCGACGCCTTGGCCGAGTTGGTGGAAACCGGCGGCTTGATCACGGATTTTGTGGCCAGCCGCGGCGGCGGGCTCCTCCTGCGGGGCGAGGCCAACGGCGTGCCGGAAGAGATCGCCGCCCTCCTGCCCGTGGTGGAGGCCGAGACCGGCATGGCCCTTCGGCGGCAGCAGCTCACCATCGCCGCCGCACCAGTTTTCAGCCAAGTCACGGGCGGTGTTCTTTTTGACCGGCCGGGACTGTTTTTGGACGAGGAATCGCCCGCCGCGCGTTTCCCGGAATGGAAACGGGGCGCCCGCCCGGTCCTCCAGGCGGAGGGCGGCAACGGCGCTTTGATGGCGGTCCAAGCCTATGGAGCGGGGCGCGTCGGCCACCTCGGCATCACCGAAACCTGGCGCTGGCGGCTGGATTCTTCCAATGGCGTCGAACGTCACCGGGTGTTTTGGAACAACACCCTCGCCTGGCTCGCCTCCAACCGGAAACCGCGGGTCGCCATCGGGGGTCACGGCGGACGTTTTGTCCTGGCCGAAGAGCTGGACTTGCACCTCGACGTGACCGGCTCGGATTTCAGGCCCGCCCGCGACGCCACCGTGACCGCGAGCCTGAAAACACCGTCGGGCGAGACCCGCCAATGGACGCTCGCCCCCTCCCACCGGATTCCCGGCCGCCACGGGCGGGAATTCGTGCCGGAGGAAACGGGGGAATACCGGGTCTCTTACGAAATCGCCTTTCCCGACGGCGAAACGCTGGAGCGGGAATCGTTTTTCGTGGTCTCCGCCTTGTCGGAGGAACGGGAAAACACCGAATACCGCGAGGACGTGCTGCGCGACTTGGCCCGCGTGACCGAAGGGCGGTTTTACGCTTATCATCAAACCGGCCGCGGCATGGATATCCCCCTCGCGGAGGGAGTCCCGTTGCTGGAGGAACAACACCGGTTGGCCGGGAATTTTTGGTTTTTGCTTTTGCTGGCCGTTCCGCTTTTTCTGGAATGGTGGTTTCGTCGAAATCTTGGCCTCAAATGACAATCCGCGCGTTTTGAGTACTATGAAACAGAAATTCCGTTTTTCCCGAGCCATCCGCAACCCGTCACACGCCATGACGCCATTTTCTTTTCCCGTGCGAATCACCCTTTCACTTCTCACCGCCGGACTGTTGACAGCCGTCCCGCTCGCGGCCAACGAGCCGCCACCCCGCATAGAACACGAGGGTCGGATTTTGCTTCAGCAACCGCGGATCTTTTTTGGCAATCCGGAATCCATGATCGGAACGGAGCTTTTGGACGATCCGTATTGGGAGGAGACCGTCAACCGGGCCTTGGAAGAGTTGGAATCGGAGGAAGCCGAAATCCGGCGCTCCGCCGTCATGCTGCTGGGAAAATACCCGGTGCCCTCCGCGCAGGAAGCGGTGGTCCGTTCCCTCGGTGACGGCGCCGCCCCGGTCAGGCAGGCGGCCCTGGTTTCGCTCTTTGAGACCCCGCGCCCGACCTCCACCCAGGTCGCGGTCAAGGTGGTGGCGCTGGTGGGGGACGAAGACACCGGCATCCGCCGGATCGCCTCCAACATGATCCCCCACATCCTGCAAAGTTTTCCCTTCACCATGCGCCCCGGCGACCGCCAGCCGCGGCGGAACATGCCCGACGAAGCCGCCGCGGTTTTGGTGAACGCTTTTTTGGATGAAGATGTTTCCGTTCGCCGCAACATGGTTTCCCACTACCCCATGCTGCGCATCGAACTGCCCGAATCGACCATCGCCCGCCTGTTGATGGATGAGGATCGGGAGGTCGCCGTGCAAACCCTCGGGTGGGGTCTGCGGGAGATCGGTCCAGACCGTTTGGATACCGTGCTGTCCGCGCTCGCCAAACGGGAGGAGAGCGTGATCCGCATGGAGCTGGCCCGGAATTTGCAGGGACGCCATGAACGGGCGGCGGAGGAGGCCCTGCGGGTGCTGCGGGATGACGAAGACCCGGGGGTCAGCTTGGAGGCGCGCCTGGGGCTTTTCCAAAAACGTCCCAACGAAAGCGACTACCGTGAAATCGTTGAGTTGGTCCGGAGCAGCCGTCCACGCGGGGAGACGGTTAACCGCGTCATCATGGCGACCCAGTTCTTGGGCGCGGATGGCCGCCCTTTCCTGCTGGAATGGCTGGAAGACTCGAATTCCGCGCACCGTTTTCAGGCGGCCGCCCTCCTGCTCT
>PXDN01000322.1 GCA_003566375.1 Opitutia bacterium | reverse complement strand
GGAATCCTGACGATTCCAAGCACTACGCTTTCACTTCAAAAGATATTGTTTAACTGGTTGCTCCCGCGCCGGGCGTCTCAAACACCCGGGCAATCGCACAAAACAAATTTCAAAGAACAAACTCCCAAATACGAAGAAACGCTTTTGGCGCTTCCATCAATTAGAGAAGACGATCATTTATTCAGAATCCAGAATTTCGGTCAAGAAATTTTAGAAAAAACTTTGCGCACGGGAAACCCCCCGCGCTTCCGAAATCATGAATTGAACAAAGAACTTTATTCTCCATTCGGTTACTTTCCGAATGAGGAAAATGGGACAACACATCATCCAATCAGTCCCGTCAAGCCATGTTTTGAAAAAATATCATTTTTTTTGAGAACCCCTGTTGTATCTGAATTATGGATTCATCTCGCAAACTTTGAGCGTCTTCCCGGTCCCATCCCCGGCATTGACCCGGAAAGGGTGATGCGGCTATTTCATTGTGATTTCTGGAATGACAACTTTTACCATCCACATCCCGGTTCCCTCCATGGGAGCCACCGTTCATGAGATGACTCTGCTGGAGCTGTTGATCCAGCCGGGCGCCACCGTCGCCAAAGGTGATAAAATCGCCGAGTTTGAAAGCGACAAATCCGTGCTGGACTACGAATCCCCCTGTGACGGCGTGGTGACGGACATTGCCTGCCGGGTGGGCGACATTCTCGAAGTCGGCGGTCCTTTCCTCACCGTGGAAACCGCCGAGGAGAGCCTTTTCCACCTGAAAGCCGGGGAGAAACAGGACAAGCGCAAATCAACCAAGCCTTCCGCCACGAAAAAAACGGACGTCGAGAAAAAACCAGCCCCCCGCCGCGACCCGGCTCCGGCCCGGCCGGCGGCCTTGGCAACCACACCTTCCGCCGCGGCGGAAGCGTCCTCCAACGGCGCCCGCTGGACGCCCCGCGCCCTCAAAATCGCCATGGAAGCGGGCGTTGACCCGTTCGGGTTGCAAGGGGTTCCCGCCACCGGTCCGGGCGGCCGCGTCTCCGGCGACGACATCCTGGCATTTCTCGAAACCCACACCCCGGAGGGGGCGCACGCGAACGGGGGCGGTGCGGACGGAGAAACGGTTTGCGTTGCGGGCATCGGCTACGCGGTGCCCCGCAACATCAGATCGAACAAGGAAATTCTGAAAGATTTTCCCAAAATGACCGAGCTGGAAATCGTGCGCATCACCGGCATCGAACAGCGTTATTTTGCCGACGAAAACGAATCGGCCACCAGTCTCTCCCAAATCGCGGTGGAAAAAGCCCTGCGCAAATCAGGACTGGAAATCGGCGACATGGACGGGATCATCATGGCCACCATCCTGCCCGACCAACCGGTGCCGAGCGCGGCCAGCGCGCTGGCCAAAGCCATCGGCTTAAACAAGGCGATGGCCTTCGACCTGAACGCCGCCTGTTCCGGCTGGCTCTACGCCTTGGAAATCGGGCGGGCCATGATCCTCGCGGGCGGAGCCCGCAACCTGATTGTGGTGACGGCCGAGCTGCTTTCCCGCATCACCAATCCCCGCGATCATGCCACCGCTTTTCTATTCGGCGACGGGGCAGGCGCCGCCATTCTCAGTTCCCAAGAGGGTGGCTCCCGCCTGCACCGCATGGAACTCTCCGGGGACGCCACCCATTTCGACGCCATTCAGCGGACCGGCGGAGGCGCCCGCATGCCGATGCCCCGGCCCGGAGGTGACTTGGATCATTTCTACCTCTCGATGGACGGCCCGGTGGTGTTCAAACAGGCGGTTATTTCCTTTTCCAACATCATAGAAGCCACCCTGCGAAGGCACAACCTGACCGTGGACGATGTTTCTTGGATCGTCCCCCACCAAGCCAACGAACGCATTCTCAAAGCCGTGGCCAAACGGGTGGGCATCCCCTTCGACCGGTTCGTCCTGACCATTGGGAAATACGGCAACACTTCGGCCGCGTCCGTTTCCATGGCTCTTGGCTGGGGGGCGGAGGAGGAAATTTTCGCCAAAGGCGACCGGATATTATTCTGTTCGGTCGGAGCCGGCTTCACCTTCGCCGGCGGCCTGTTGGTTTGGTAAAACCCGTTCCAACCAAAGCTCCCGTTCCAACATTCTCCCGCGGGCGGAGCGTCCCCGCGCGGCCCGTTCAGCCTCTTCAGTAGTCGATGGACAACCTCGGGAAGAGCCCGTTGGGGCGCGGTTTCAACCCCACCCGCACACGTCATTCCGAACGACTGGCAAAACCCTAACACTTTTTTTACCAAATTACTGCGTATCCATTTTTACGATCTGTTTACCATGTGCGGACTTGAAGCGCGCATCCATCTCCCCGAGTCTGTAACTGCGCAACAAGGCGCGAAACAATTCCAACTGAACCAAAACCATGAAGACGCGAAATAAAAAACTGAATACTTACGGGTGGATTGCAAAACTCGTTGCATTCTCCTGCCTGGTTGTTACCAGCCTCACCGGATGGACCCAAGCCGATGCCGCGGAAGCGGGTCAAATCCTCCTCAAACCCGCACCCAACGCCAACCCGGCCGCCCTCAACGCGGCCATTGCCCGGGAACGGGCGACCGAAGTGGCCCGTATTCCCGCCCTGGATGTCCGCGTGCTGCGGGTTCCGGCCCACGCCCGCGAACGCGTGATTGCCGCCCTGCAACGCAATCCCCTCGTTGAATACGCCGAGCCGGACTTCGCCACCCAAACGATCCTGACGCCCGACGATCCACGCTACGGAGACCAATGGCATCTGCCCCGCATTTCCGCTCCGCAGGCATGGGACATCACCATTGGCAAAGCCGATGTGGTGATCGCCGTTCTCGACACGGGGGTTGCCTCCGGCCATCCGGATTTCGAGGGAAAAGTTCTGCCGGGCTACAATTTCATTTCCGGTAACTACAACGCCGAGGACGACCACGGTCACGGCACGCTGGTGGCCGGAGCGGCGGCGGCCGTTGGCAACAACGGCATCGGCGTGGCTGGAGTCGCATGGGAAAACTGGATACTTCCCGTCAAAGTTTTGAATTCCAGCGGTTCCGGCACCCATTCCGCATTGGCCAACGGCATCACATATGCCACCGATCAGGGAGCGCGGATCATCAATATCAGCATCGC
>PXDN01000216.1 GCA_003566375.1 Opitutia bacterium | reverse complement strand
TTATTTTGCGAATTCCCCCGCACCCCCGGGAGTTGATTTGCACGGTTGGGAGGAGGTGGCCGACGAAGAGGCTGGTTTTGCCTATCTAGCCACGCGTCCCACGCGCATGTCGGTTTACCGGCGGGAGATTCAAGCGGGGGAAATCCTTGAAATCCCGCAGGGCAACTGGTCGGGCGGGATTTTGCTGATCCCACCGGAATGATCTCCTTTGTTTCGGTTTGCCGACGTTTACAGAAGCCTGCAATTTCAAATGGTTGGAAAAATCAGAAAACAAACCAGTGACCGTTAACGACATTGCCATGGAGACGGGGTTGTCCTCTTCCACCGTGTCGGCGGTGTTGAACAACCGGCATGTGGAACGGCGAATTTCTGCCCGCAGTGTGCAGAAAGTGATGGCCGCCGCCCGACGCCTCGGTTACATGCCCAACATCGCCGCCCGCCGGTTGCGTTCCCACAAGGGAGAACGCCGCCAGGTGGTGATCGGCATCCTGACTTCCTACGAGGCCCCGGTGCTGCTCGTCAGCCAGGCCCTCCACGCCCTGCGGGATTTGGTGGACAACCCGGAATTGTCCGAAAAGGAAACCCACATCGTGGGCATCGAGATGTTTCACGCCGGTAAGTTAAAAGAACTGCCCGGGTTGATCGACGGAAAACGTTTCAACGGCGTGATCATCACCAACACCACCTCCGCCGACGACGAGTTTTTGGCGGCCACCTCGCTTCCCTTTCCGGTGGTGATGTTGGGACGCTCCATTCCGGGCTACTGCTGTGTGAGTGAAAGGCCGCGCTTGTTGGGCGCCGAGGCAGCCCGGATTCTGCGGTCGGTCGGTCGGGAACGCCTGGCTGTTTTGTACCCGAAACTTCTGACCCAGGCGACCGAAGAGCGGTTGAGCGCCTTTTTCGAGGAGGCGATGAGCGCGACCGGCCGGTTTCCGGACAAAATCGTCAGCGATGCGCTGGACGAGGAGGGGGGGTGCCGGGCGATGGCCGACTACCTGCGGGCCGGCGGGGATTGTGACGGCCTGTTCACCGTCACCGACAGCTTGGCGGTTGGTGCCTATCCCGCCATGTGGCGTTTCGGCAAACGCATTCCGGAAGATATTGCGGTGGTCGGGGTGGGAGACCATGAAGCCGGACCGTATCTGATCCCTCCGCTGACCAGTTTTCGCAGTGCCCAGGATGAACTCAACCGGGTGGCGGCGGAAATGCTTCTCGGCCTGTTGAACGGCAAGGAACCGGGAATGGTCCCTTTGGAAATCCCGGTCACGGCGCGCCTGCGGGAATCGACCGGCCACACCGGGGTTTCGCAATCCGTTTCCACCAACCGGTAAAAAACCTTTTTGAGACTTGACGAACCACCCCGGCAAAATGCTACAACGTTGAAGCAACTGCGGAAACTCCTCGCTTATTCATCCAATGGAAGGACATCTTTCACTACTCGACGCCATCATTCTGGTCGTCTATTTTCTCGGAGTCATCGGCGTCGGCCTCTATTTTTACCGCCGAAGCCGGACCACGGAGGGATTCACGGCGGGGAGCCGTTCCATGCCGGGGTGGGTGTGCGGCCTTTCGATATTGGCGACCTACCTCAGCAGCATCAGTTTCGTGGCCCTTCCCGGACGTTCCTTCGCGGGCAATTGGAATCCGTTTGTTTTCAGTCTCTCCCTTCCCATCGCGGTTTTCATCGCGGTCCGTTTTTTCGTTCCACTGTATCGAAAAAACCACGATGTTTCGGCCTACAGCTACTTGGAAAAACGGTTCGGCCTCTGGGCGCGCACCTACGCGGGGGTTTGTTACCTGCTCCTGCAATTGGCGCGGATGGGGGCGGTCATGTACCTGGTGGCCCTTCCGCTCAGTCTCCTGTTGGGCTGGGACATCAAAATGATCATCTTCCTCCTGGGGGTGTCGGTCATTTTTTACACCATGGCGGGTGGCATCGTGGCGGTGATTTGGACCGACGCCATCCAGGCGGTGGTCTTGACCGTGGGGGCGGTGGTGTGCGCGGTGATCATGATGTTCAGCCTGCCCGAAGGACCGGGCCAGCTGTTCTCGGTGGCCCTCGAACACGACAAGTTCAGCTTGGGCAGTTACGGGGTGTCTCTGGCCGAGGCCACGTTCTGGGTGGTTTTGATCTATGGAATTTTCATTAACCTGAACAACTTCGGCATCGACCAAAGCTTTATTCAACGCTACATCGCCTCCAGTTCGGAAAAGGAGGCCCGACGCTCGGTTTGGCTCGGGGGATTGCTCTACCTGCCGATTTCCGCCCTCTTCTTTTTCATCGGGACGGCTTTGTTCGCATACTATCATGTCCAGCCCGAACTGTTGCCCGAAGCCTTGGAAGCCGAGGCTAATCCGGACCGGGTTTTTCCGTTTTTCATCGTTTCCGTGCTGCCCGACGGGGTCAAAGGGCTTTTGATCGCCGCGGTTTTCGCCGCCGCCATGAGCACGGTTTCGACGAGCTTGAACTCCTCGGCAACCTTGTTGATGACCGATTTTTACAAGCGTTATTTCCGCAGAGACGCCACGGAGAAACAATCGATGGCGGTTCTTTACGGCGCGACCCTGGTCTGGGGGATTGGGGGAACGCTGATCGCGGTGGCGATGATCGGAGTGAAACACGCGCTGGACGCCTGGTGGGAGTTGGCTTCGATTTTCAGCGGCGGCATGCTCGGGTTGTTTTTGCTCGGTTCGGTGTCTCGCAAGGTGACCAACATGCCCGCTTTTCTGGGCGTGGTCATCGGGGTGCTGGTGATCTCATGGATGTCCTTGTCCAAATACTTCACCGGATCCCTCGAAGCGTTTCGGAGCCCGTTTCACGGGTTTCTGACCATTGTCATCGGAACGCTGGTAATTTTTCTGATCGGTTTGTTAACCGCCCCCCTGTTCGCAAAACCTCAAAAATCCCGGGAGGAGGCGGATGACTGAGACCGCAGCCAACGGATTTGGTGGAAAGATGAAAACGATGAAAACAAACAATAAACAATTTTTCCGGGGCATTGTTACCCCTCTGGTAACGCCGTTGAGGGAGGATGGTGAACTCGACGCCGGGGGGATGGAAAACCTGATTGAACATGTGTTGGCCGGTGGCGTTCACGGGGTCTTCGCTCTGGGCAGTACCGGGGAGGCGCCGGGCCTTTCCTATGATATCCGCTTTGAGGTGATTGAGCGGGTCGGTCGGCAGGTGGCCGGCCGGGTTCCGCTGCTGGTCGGGATCACCGACACCTCGATTAAAGAGTCCATCCGCCAGGCGGAGGCGGCCGCGCGGGCGGGAGCGGACGCGGTGGTGGCTGCGCCGCCTTTTTATTTCAAAATGACCCAGCGGGAGTTGCTGGACTATTTTCGACGGCTGGCCGAAGCGGTGCCGCTGCCGCTGTTCATCTACAACCTGCCTTCCTGCACCAAAGTGGATATCGCGCCGGAGACGGTGGTCCGTTCGATGGAAATTCCGGGCATCGTCGGACTGAAGGACAGCTCCGGCGACATGAGCCACTTCCACAAGGTGCGCGAATTGTGCCGGGATAATCCGGATTATGTTTTGATGGTCGGGCCGGAGGAGTTGCTGGTGGAGTCCGTTTTGCTCGGGGCGGACGGCGGGATTTCAGGCGGGAGCAATCTTTATCCGGAGTTGTATGTCCGCGCTTTTGAAGCGGCGGCGCGGGGGGACCTCCCGGCGGCGGTTGCCGCCCACCGGGAAATCATTCGGCTCAGCAACGCGATCTACGATGCGGACCGGGAGAGCGGGTTTTACCTCAAAGGGCTCAAGCACGCCCTGGAATTGCGGGGAATCTGTTCGGGTGCTTTGGCGGAACCGTTTCTGCCTTTGTTGCCCGATGAAAAGAAACGGGTCGCCGCCGCGCTCAAAACCCTGGGGTTGGGCGTGGTTGCCAAGCATGCCGAAAATCCGAAAGCTGTGGCGGCAAGATGAGCGGGGACAAAAGCGAGGCGATTTTCATCGGAATCGACGTCGGCACCGGCAGCGCGCGCGCGGGGTTGTTTGACGGGGCGGGAAACAAACTGGCCTCCGCCGTCCGGGAAATTCGCCTGTGGCGGCCCGAACCGGATTTTGTCGAGCAATCCTCCGAGGACATTTGGCGGGCTTGTTGCGGCTGCGTTCGCGAGGTGCTGAAGATCGGCGGGATTTCTCCGGACAAAGTCCGCGGAATCGGATTTGACGCCACTTGTTCCCTGGTGGCGCTGGACGGGGAGGACCGGCCGGTCACGGTCAGCCCGACCGGATCGGATGAACAGAACATCATCGTTTGGATGGATCACCGGGCGATTCCAGAGGCCGCGGCGATCAATCAGGATAATCACAAGGTGCTCAAGTATGTCGGCGGCCGCGTTTCCCCGGAGATGCAGACACCCAAACTGCTCTGGTTGAAACAACATTTGCCGGAAACGTGGAAGCGTGCCGCCCGGTTTTTTGATCTGCCCGATTTTTTGGTGTATCGGGCGACCGGAGAGGATGTCCGCTCCCTCTGCACCACCGTCTGCAAGTGGACCTATCTCGGACATGAAAAGGATGCGGAGGGAAACCCGGGAGGACGTTGGGACGCGGATTATTTCCGGGCGGTGGGACTGGGTGATCTCGTCGAAGAGGGATTTGTCCGCATCGGCACGTCCGTGCGCCCGATGGGGGAGCCCGCCGGAAACGGTTTGACCGCGAGGGCCGCCGGTGAGTTGGGATTGAATCCAGGGACGGCGGTCGGCATTGGCATCATCGACGCCCATGCCGGTGGTTTGGGATCATTGGGGGCCACCGTTTGCGGTGGCGCGCCCGATTTTGACCGTTGCCTGGCCTTGATCGGGGGAACTTCCTCCTGCCACATGGCGGTTTCCCAAGAGCCACGCTTCATCGAAGGTGTCTGGGGTCCCTACTGGTCGGCCATGGTGCCCGGTTTTTGGCTGACCGAGGGGGGGCAGTCCGCCACCGGCGCCTTGATTGACCATGTGCTGCAAACCCATTCGGCCCGCCAGGAGGCGATGGAAGCCGCCAACCGTTCCGGGATCAGCATGTACGAAACGCTCAACAACCGCTTGGGGGAACTGGCCCAAGCGGAGGAGTTTTCCGCCGCCCTGACGCGGGAGGTCCATGTGTTTCCCGATTTTCACGGGAACCGGTCGCCGCGGGCCGATTCAACTCTCCGGGGCATGATCACCGGCCTGACCCTTTCCGCCGGATTGGATGAACTGGCGGTTCTTTATCTCGCCACCGTTCAGGCGGTGGCCCACGGCACCCGGCATATTATTGAAGTGATGAACCGCTCCGGTTACCGGATCGATACCCTGGTGGCCTGCGGGGGAGGGGTGAAAAACCCGGTTTTTCTGCGCGAACACGCCGACATCACCGGATGCCGGATTGTCCTGCCCAAGGAACCGGAGGCGGTTTTGCTGGGATCGGCCATTCTCGGGGCAACCGCTTCGGGAGAACATGGTTCGATTGAGGAAGCCATGGGGGCGATGACCGCCGCCGGACAGGTGATCGAACCTTCCCGGGGGAAAATCGCGGAGTATCACAACCGTAAATACGAGGTGTTTCACCGGCTTTACTCCGACCAAATGGTCCACCGCGCGATCATGGCGGGCGAAATCCCCCCGGTTGTGGATTGATGATCTTCCCGCACCGCCATGCATCGGATACGTCCACATGCCCTCGCCCTCCTTTTCGGATTGACCTCCGTGGCTTCGGTTTTTGCAAACATGGCGGATCCCGTCCCGCCGAGGCATGTCGCGGTTTATCAAGAGCAGGGACGGTTCGGCGGCTGGCCCGCCAATCACGGCATTTGGTCCTGGGGCGACGAAATTCTCGTCGGGTTTTGCGCGGCCTGGTTTCAAGACCGGGAGCGGGGGCACGCGGTTGATCCGGGAAAACCGGAGGAACATCTCTTGGCCCGCAGCCTGGATGGCGGGGAGACTTGGGCTCTGGAATATCCAGCCGAGCGGGGCGCTTTGCTGCCTCGGGGGGCGATGTTGTTCGGCACGCCACTTCCCGGGGTGGAACTGCCTCCGTTGCGGCCTTTGGAAGAGCCGGTCGATTTTTCCCATCCGGACTTGGCCCTGACTTTCCGCATGGAAGACCACCGGGGGGGAGGGCAATCGCGGTTTTACGTCTCCCTTGACCGGGGGAAAAATTGGGGCGGGCCTTTCGCCCTTCCCCTGTTTGACACCCCGGGCATCGCCGCCCGCACCGATTATGTGGTTCTCGGGCCGCGTGAATGTCTGCTGTTTCTCACCGCTGGAAAGTCCGATGGGCGGGAAGGGCGAACCCTCGCCGTTAAAACCTCCGACGGCGGCCTGAATTGGGAGTTTTTGTCCTGGATCGGGGAAGAGCCTGAGGTGGGATTCCGCATCATGCCCTCCACCGTTCGGTTGGGCGGAGAAGAATTGTTGACTACCGTGAGGCGGCGGGAGGGAAACCGGCGGGTCATCGAGTCTTTCCGTTCCACGGACGGCGGCCGGTCATGGGGCGGTCCGGCCTTCGTGGCCGACGCCGGGTTGGGCAATCCGCCCAGCATGGTGAAATTGCGGGACGGTCGTCTGGCCGTGACTTACGGCTACCGGGCGGAACCTTACGGCATCCGCGCCCGGCTGAGCGACGACAATGGCCGGACATGGGGTAAAGAGATCATCCTCCGCGACGACGGGGCAGGATGGGACATCGGCTACCCGCGTTCCGTGCAGCGATCGGATGGAAAAATTGTCACGGTGTATTATTATTTCGACGACGAAACAGGTCCCGAGCGTTACATCGCCGCCACCATCTGGGACCCGGACGGTTGATCACCTTTTGCATGAATCATAACAAAACCATGATGAATCCTTGCCTGAAAAATTCTTTGCCTCCGTTGCGGTTACAATTTCGAAACGCAAACTGGTTCCGCCCTTCCAAACTGGGGGCGTGTTTGGTGTCCGTTCTCATGACCGCGGGGTGGGCGCACGCCGCCACCGGTGACGCTTCCATTGCCCGGGCCGCCCTCCAGCCTCCGCCGGTGATCCTTGACCCGTCGGCGGACCGGCACGGTGACGTCGTTCGCTTGTTTCAAGGAATTCCCGGCATTGAGCGGGCTCCCAACGGAAGGCTGTGGGCCACTTGGTACGCCAACAATGTCGAGGCGGACGAAGGCCCCGACAATTACGTGGTTTTGGTCACCAGCGCGGACGATGGAGCCACTTGGTCGGCCCCGGTGCTGGCGGTCGATCCGGGGGGACCGGTGCGCGCCTTCGATCCCGTGCTTTGGATCGATCCCAACGGGCGGATGTGGCTCTTTTGGTCCCAGGCGCACACCTTCTGGGACGGGCGCGGGGGAGTTTGGGCGGTGACCACCGACAATCCCGAAGCGGCGCGGCCAACCTGGTCGCCCTCGCGGCGGTTGTTCAACGGGGTGATGATGAACAAACCCACGGTGTTGTCCAACGGGGATTGGATCGCCCCGGCGGCGGTCTGGAAACGGGAAGTCCGGTTGACGGGGCGGCGGGCGATTTCGGACGAACGGGCCATTGCCCTCACCCCGGACGAAATGTATTCCAACGTTCTGCGCTCCCGCGACGACGGGGAAAGCTGGAGTTTGGCGGGACAGGCCGATGTGGCGGGCCGCACCTTCGACGAACACATGTTTGTGGAGCGAAACGACGGCTCCCTGTGGATGCTGGTGCGGACGAATTATGGTATTGGCGAAAGTTTTTCAACGGACGGCGGGGTCACATGGACGCAGGGCCGGGAGTCGGGCATCGATCATGTCAGTGCCAGGTTTTTCATCCGGCGGCTTGCTTCCGGCCGTTTGTTGTTGATTAAGCACAGCCCGCCGGAGGAAAACCGCCGGAGATCCCATTTGACCGCCTTCTTGTCTGATGACGACGGTAAGAATTGGAAAGGGGGCCTTTTGCTGGACGAGCGGTTTGGTGTTTCCTACCCGGACGCGGTCGAAACGGAGGACGGGATGATTTACGCGATCTACGATTACGACCGCGCGGGGGAACGGAAAATTCTCCTGGCGGTTTTCACCGAAAAAGATGTCTTGGCTGGAGAAACCGTGACACCGGGTGCCCGTTTGCGGGTTACGGTGAACCAAGCGGATTAAGATGAAGAGCCTCGCCAAAGAGATTTTCCGAGCCGGGTGTTGGGCAATGATCTGCCTGATGACGGCGTTGCCGCCGGTGGCCGCGCAAAGCATGGAGGCCGTTCCGGGCGTGGTGGTGGGGTATGAGCCGTCGCCTTCATTGTGGGACCGGTTGTTCGGCAACGCCCGCTACACCGCCTCTCCTTCCATCGTAGTCCTGCCCAACGGCGACTACCTGATTGGCCACAATATTTTTGGATCCGGTTCCGGGGCGGACGTATCAGGGGAGACCCGGCTCTACCTATCCTCCGACCAAGGGGCCACCTGGACCCGCCTTTCCAATTTGATGGATATGAAACGCGGCAGCCTGTTTGTCCACCAAGAGGCGGTGTATGTTTGGGGATTCCGCAACAATAGTGGTGACATCCTCCTTTACCGTTCGGATGACCATGGCGAAAGCTGGACGACCCCCTCCAACGCCTCGACCGGCCTGCTCCGGGAGGGGAATTTCGGAGGAACCCCGTTTAATCCGGTGGTTCACGGCGGGCGGATTTGGGTGGCGCAGAGCGGATCCCGGATCATGTCGGCTCCGGTCGGGGCCAACTTGCTGGCGGCGTCTTCGTGGACCCTGACAAACGGTGCGAACACCCAAAGCGGCCCATTGGGATCGGGGTTGATTGTCACCGAGGCCCAGATTTTCGCCTCTGCCCGCACCGGTGTCGTGATCATGCCGAAAGTCGGGGGACTTTCCCACAGCGTGCTGATTCGCCCGGGTTTCAATCCCGCGACCATCGTTCACCCGGAGGATGACGACTGGGTGTCGTTGCCGGGTGGAGACAAAAAATTCGGCGGAGCTTACGATCCGGTTTCCGACCGGTTTTTCATCCTTTCCAATCCCGTGCTTCCCGTTCACGCCGGATACGGCGTTCCGGAACTGATTCGCAACACCGGGGCTCTGCTTTCCTCGCGCGACCTCCGTCATTGGAACGTGGAAAAAATCTTTCTTTACAGCCCCAACATTGGTTACGAAGCCTTCCAGTATTTCAATTTTGAAATTGAAGGGGATGACCTGCTGGTCGCATCCCGAACCGCGTTTGACGTCGGCTCGGCCAATCGTCCGCCCCGCGGGCATGACTCCAATTTAATTACTTTCCACCGGGTTTCCGGGTTTCGCGAGGCCCGTCCGGAATATTTTCTTGTGCCGGAACCGGCCAACAACCGGGTGTCGCGTTATGAGCGCACCCAGCATGCTCCGGCTCCACTGGGGAGTTTCACGCTCGGGGAGAGTTTTGCCGGAGAACCTCTCAACGGGCCGGTCGCCCACGGCCAGGAGTCCGGCGGGGATGTTTATGTGCGGGAGACCGGGGGGAGGGTGCTGCGTTTCGATGTCTTGGGCAATTTTGTCGAGGTTGTGGAGTCCGCGCCGATACCTTTGACGGAGGGAGAGCTGGACCTCGTTTCTCCGGATGATGGCGCGCGGTCATGGATAGCCCCGGGGCCGGGCAATTGGTCGGAGATTGAAAATTGGTTTTACTGGAACCGCCCGGACACCAACGCGGAGGCGGCCGTATTCGGCAGCGCGATTGCCGCGGACAGCGTGGTCACGGTTGATGGCGCTTTCACGGTGAGGGAATTGCGCTTCCAGGCGGAACACCGTCACACTTTCGGCGGACCCGGCAGCCTGACCCTGGAGGTGGAGGAAGGCCGCGCGCGGGTTGCCCTGCTCCGGGGAGATCATGAAATTCTCGTGCCGGTGACGTTGAAAAGCGACACCGATTTGGAAGGTGACGCGGATGCTTCGGTGGCATTCCGGGGTGGTTTTGATTTTGGCGGACGGGAACTGCGATTGTCCGGAGCCGCCGGATTTCGTTTCAAAGGCCCCCTCACGGTGAGCGGGGGTGGTGTCGTCCACCTTGACGGCGGAGAGCTTGAGCTGGAAGACGGCGCATTGCGTGTTTTCGCGGGCGGATCGCTGACCGGCGCCGGCGTGGTTGGTGGAGACTTGGTGACGGCTCCCGGCGCCACCGTGGCGGGAACGGGTGAGGGCATGGTGGTGGAAGGGACGTTGTCGGGAGCCGGCGCGGTGGAGAACATCACCGTGGCCGGCGTCAACGCGCGCAGTTCCACGGGCGCTCCGTTGGAATTGCGTTCCACGCGGTTATCAGCCGGCGGGGATGTTCCGTTGATTCGAATCATGATCAACGGGCCGGTGGCGGAGCATCTCATCGGGTTTGACGGTGAAACCGATCTTTCCAATGCCGCCGTGGACATTGCGTTTGGTTCGTCGCCGCCGGGGTCGGAGGAATCCTTCCGGGTCTTTCACCACACCGGGACGGGAGAACCGGAGTTTGCCTTTCACAGCGTGACCGTTCCGGAAAATTGGATACTTATCAACGGTCTGCTTGCCCATGAGGACAGCCTGCCGCCCGCCGGGCCGACATTCGCGGAATGGGCGGCTTCCCACGATTTGGCCGGCGAGGATGCCGAGATCCAGGCAAACCCGGCCGGAGACGGGTTTTCCAATATGGAGAAATTCGTTTTCGGTAAAAATCCAACTATCCAAGTGGCATCCCTGGCGCGCGTTTCGCGCGGTGGGGATCTCCTGATAATGCGCTGGAATCGTCCCTTTCATGACGGGGTGACATTTGTGATCGAGAAAAACGCGGCGCTCGACCCGGCGGGGTGGCAACCGCTGGACGACCCCGTGTTCACCGTGATGGATGAGCCGGATGAGGTGCCTCCCGACGGCTACGAGCGGGTCGAGTGGAGTCATCAAGTCGATGATGGAGACGGCCACGCCGCCTTTTTCCGAATCATCGCCAACGTGCCTTTGTATTTGCTGCCGTGAAACAAACCTAACCAATGCAACTATGAATCAAATCATTCTGGTCGCCAACGGCGACCTTCGTTTGTCGGCCAACCGCAATTGCTGGGAGGCCCAGTCCAAAATGGAGGCCGCCCTCGCGGCGGCGGTCGAACGGGAAGGCGGCTGCCTCATCCGCGGCCATGCCTATGACGAAAGAAAACAACACGGTTTCATCGACAGCCAGAAGCACGGGATCGAAGTTTTCCGCAATATCGATCCGGAATCGCCGCTGATCGTGGCCGAGTCGGTTTGGCAATACAGCCAACACGTTTTGCCGGGGTTGTTCAGCCACCGGGGGCCGATCCTGACGGTGGCCAACTGGAGCGGGACGTGGCCGGGATTGGTCGGCCTGCTCAACCTGAACGGCTCCCTCACCAAAATGGGGGTTCGCTATTCGACGTTGTGGAGCGAGAACTTTGACGACTCGTTTTTCCTAAACGGCCTCCGTCAATGGATGCAAACCGGGAGCGTTACCCACGACATCCCCCATGTCCGGCCCTTCACGGGCGGGGAGGATGACGCGTCCAAAATCGGACGGGAGTTTGCGCGGACGGTGAAACGGGAAAAACGAATTATCGGCGTGTTTGACGAGGGTTGCATGGGGATGTACAACGCCATCATCCCCGATGAACTGCTGCATCCCGCCGGCGTGTTCAAAGAGCGGCTCAGCCAGTCCGCCCTGTATGCCAAGATGCGGTCCGTTTCGGAGGAGGAGGCCCGAGCGGTTTACGATTGGTGTCTGGAACGGGGGATTCACTTCGACTTTGGAGAAAACGAGGAGACGGACCTGACTCGAAATCAGGTGCTCGACCAATGCCGAATGTATGTGGCCGCGGTGCGGATGGCCGATGAATTCGGCTGCTCGGCCATCGGCATTCAGTATCAGCAGGGGTTGAAAGATTTGACACCGGCTTCCGATCTGGTGGAGGGACTGCTCAACAACCGGGAACGTCCGCCGGTTTTCCATGAGGAGGCTGGCGAGGAGTTGTTCGCGGGCGAAGCACTTCCCCATTTCAACGAAGTGGACGAGGGGGCGGCCTTGGACGGGCTGGTGACCTACCAACTTTGGCGCCAACTCGGATACGATCCAGAAAACACCCTCCACGATCTCCGTTGGGGCCGTCACTACCGGGATGAGAATCTCGATGCCTATGTCTGGGTGTTGCTCATTTCGGGGGCGGCCCCTCCCGCTCATTTCACCGGTGGATTCCGTGGAGCGAAAAGTTTCCGACAACCGCCGATGTATTTCCGACTTGGCGGGGGCACCCTGCAAGGGGTGAGCAAACCGGGGGACGTGGTCTGGAGCCGGGTTTTCATTGAGGAGGGCAAACTGAAGTGCGACCTCGGTTTGGCCAAGTCGGTGGAGTTGCCTGAAGCGGAAACGGAGGAACGCCTGCGGCTGACCACCCCGCAGTGGCCGATCATGCACGCGGTGTTCGAAGGCGTTACCCGCGACCAAATGATGGCTCGCCACAAGTCAAATCACATTCAGGTCGTGTACGCGCCGGACCGTGCGGCGGCGGAAACCGGCTTGCGCGCCAAAGCCGCCGCCATGCGGGAACTTGGCTTGGAGGTCTCGATTTGCGGAGTCGCCGGTTGAGTCTCCGCGGTGGTTGATCAGGCTTGTCTCCCCAGGGCGGGGAAGAGGAGTTGAGGGCGGCATTTTTCCGCGAAGCGTTTTTTCCGTCGAAAAACGGGCCGGGACCGGTTCTGATGCGGCATGGAAATTTATCCAGCCATTGATATTCGCGGCGGGCGGTGTGTTCGCCTGCTGCAAGGGAAAGCCGATCAGGAAACCGAGTATTTCGCCGATCCGGTGGATGCCGCCCGGCGCTGGGTGGAGACCGGGACGCGCTGGATTCACGTGGTGGATTTGGACGGTGCCTTTACCGGCGAACCGGCCAATCTTCCGGTGGTGGAAAAAATCGCCGCCCTCGGGGCGAAGGTGCAACTCGGGGGCGGCATGCGCTCGGTGGAGGTGATGCAACAGGCGGTGGACGCCGGAGTCGCCCGGGTGGTGGCCGGCACCCGCGCCTGCCGCGACGAGGAATTTGTCCAAGAAGCGGTATCCCGGTTCGGCGGGAAAGTGGCGGTCGGCATCGACGCGCGGGATGGCAAGGTGGCGGTGAAGGGGTGGGTCGACACGACCGATGTGAGCGCGTTGGACCTCGCCCGCCGGGTGGCCGGGCTGGGAGTCGGCACCCTCATCCACACGGACATCAGCACCGACGGAATGTTGACCGGTCCGAATCTGGCTGCCCAGGAGGAGTTGTTGAATGCTGTTACTTGCCGGGTGATCGCCTCCGGCGGCGTTTCCCGCCGGGAGGATGTGGCAAACCTGCGGGAGCTGGCCGGACGATATGACAACCTCGACGGCGTGATCGTCGGCAAAGCCCTCTACGAAGGGCGGGTTGATTTAGCCGACTTGCTGTCGCTGGTTAGGTAGTCGGGCACCGGAGTGGAGACTCACGGGGAGCGCCCAGCTTCAAGCGGGCGGGATGCGGTGTGCAAGCGGTTACGCCGGGGCCTCGATTCGCCGGCTGAAGCTCGGCGCTCCTTTGGGGCGGCATGCGGTGCGCAAGGGGAGCGCCCAGCTTCAAGCGGGCGATTTCATCCTGCAAGGCCGGAATGCCGCAAGGCAAGGGGAAAGCCCCGCTTCAGCGGCCGTTTTCCGGCCACGCCCGCAGGTTGACTTTATTTTTTGAATACGCCGGCTGAAG
>PXDN01000204.1 GCA_003566375.1 Opitutia bacterium | reverse complement strand
GTTCGATTCGCACCGAGTCCCACCGGTTTCTTCCACATCGGAAGCGCCCGCACGGCCTTATTTAATTGGCTGTATGCACGCCACACCGGCGGGTCCCTGATTCTCCGCATTGAGGACACCGACAAACTGCGCAACACCGAGGAGGCCCTTCAGGTCATCTTCGACGGCATGTCCTGGCTGGGCTTGGATTGGGACGAGGGCCCCCAGGCTGGAGGAGATTTCGGGCCGTATTTTCAGAGTCAGCGCGACGACATTTACCGGGAGTATTTGGATAAACTCCGGGCCAACGGACGGGCCTATGACCAGGACGGCGCCGTCTATTTCAAAATTTCGGGGGAACCCCAAATCATTGACGACGCGGTCCGCGGCCGGGTGGAGCGGACCGAGGAAAAGGATTTTGTGATCATCCGCTCCGACGGCTCGCCGGTTTTTCATTTTGTGAACGTGGTGGACGACATCGCCATGGGGATCACGCACGTGATACGGGGCGAGGACCACCTTTCCAACACCAGCAAACACACCGAGCTGTTCAAATCGTTTGGCGCGCCCCTGCCCGTCTATGCCCACATTCCGTTGATTCTAAAGGAAAACGGTCCCGGCAAAATGAGCAAACGCGACCAAGGCTCCCTGATTGAGAATTACCGCAAGCGCCGGTTTTTACCGGAGGCGGTTCGGAATTACCTCTGCCTGCTCGGCTGGTCGCCCAAGGACGACCGGGAAATTCTCGGGATCGACGAAATCATTTCCCTGTTCGACCTCCCGCAGATCAACCGCAACAACGCCCGGTTCGACGAAAAAAAACTTTCCCACATCAACAGCAAATACCTGCACGATTTGCCGCCGGGGAAATTCGTGGAAATTGCCAAGGCGGCGTTGCTGGAGGAGGGCGTCATCGACGGCGCCACCGATCCGGACTACGTGGCGGCGGTCTTGACCCTGAGCCAGGAAAAACTGCGCGCGGTGGAGGAAGTCGGGGCGTTTACCCGCTATTTTTTCCACGGGGATTACGAGTTTGATCCCAAGGCCAAGCAGAAAATTTTCAAAAAAGGGGATCCGCGCGCCCGTGTGGCGGAATTGCGGGCGTCATTGGCGTCATTGGATGAGTTTGCCGAGGAGGCTTCGGAAGCGGTGGTGCAAAAACTGGCGGGGAAACTCGGGGTCGGCACCGGAGAATACATCCACGCCGCCCGCCTGGCGGTTTCGGGCACCAACGTGGGGCCAAGCTTTTACGGGCTGCTGCGGGTGCTCGGCAAAGAACGGGTGCTAACCCGCTTCGACCGGTTTTTGGCCGAGGTGAAGTAAATTCCAACACGGCGGGCGTGTCCGTATAGTTCGCGATAACTCCCCATTAAAAAAGTGAAGCGGAATAAACCGGCGGTTCATCCGTCCCGTTGTTTGCATGGAATTCAAAATCCACACCAAAGAAACCGCGCCGGAGGCTTCCGTCCCGGTGCTGGAACAAACGGAAAAAGCCTACGGCTTCGCGCTGAATCTTTTCGGAGTGTTGGCGGAATCGCCCGCCGCGCTCTCGGCCTATGTGCGGGTGAACGGCCTGTTGGAGGAGCACGCCGCGCTTTCGGCGCGGGAACGGCAGATCGTCATGCTTGCCGTCAGTGAGCTGAACAACTGCGAATACTGCATGGCCGCGCACAGCGCGGTCGCGGAAATGAGCCAGGTGCCCGCCGAAACCATCGAAGCGCTGCGGCGTGGTGATGAACCGGGCGACGGGCGGCAGGCCGCCCTCTTCCGCTTTGCGAGATTGATCGCCGAACACCGCGGGTGGGTGCCGGAGGCGGACCAAAAAGCTTTCCTGGACGCCGGTTTCACGACCCGTCATGTGCTTGACGTCATCACCATCCTTTCGCTGAAAACCCTGAGCAACTACACCAACCATTTGGCACAACCCCCGCTCGACGAGGCTTTCCAAAACAAGAAATGGTCCAAACCCTGACGGCATCATGAAAACGGATAACAACTCGGATAAAAACATGGTGGTGTTGCGGGCGGCGGGGCGGCTTTTTGCCGAAAGGGGATACGGACGGATAGAGGCCAGGGAAATTGCCGAATACGCCGGGGTGGAGGAATCGTTTATTCATTCGGAATATTCCGACAAAGCGGGCCTTTGCCACGCTTGGCTGCTGAACCTGCACCGGGATGCCGAGGAACGCCACCGCGAATTGTTGGACAGTGACCTGCCTGCGATTGAGAAGGTTGCGCGCTACTTTGATTACCTCTCCGAGTGGATGGAGGATAATGATTACGCGGGGTGCCCGTTCACGCGAATTGTAAACAGCCTGGGCATCGGGGAGTCGCCCGAGATTCGCAATGAAGTCCGTCAGCACAAAGAGTTCGTGGCGGATTTTTTCATTATCCTGGCCCGCCACATCACCGGCGAAACCACGGTTTCACAAAATTTGGGTGAAAAACTGTTTTTTCTCTATTCAGCGGCCATGACCGAATCCAAAAATCTTCATTCCCTGTGGCCGGTCCAACGAGCCAAAAAGATGGCTTTGGATGCCTGCCTGGAAGTATCCAAGACGAATTACCCGAGCGGGCGCGGCGGGGAGTAGCGCCGGAGTTCTGGTTTTTTAGAGCCGCACGCGCCTGTCGCACACGGCCGGGTCGTGGGTAACGAGAATCAGCGCGCGGCTGCGTGCCAGCTCGGCGAAAGTCTCTTCGATGGCGCGCGTGGTTGTTCATGCCGGAGCGGCGTTGCGGCGGGACGGGTTTCCGTTAGAGTTCATTGTCATGCCGCGAATCGAACCGAAACCTTTGCAGGCTTATCCTTGGTATTTGAGGTGGCTCTTCAAGCGCCAAATACGCCGCCTCGGCGGTGCGGTCGTCCCCATGCAGGTGTGGGGGCGGGCTCCCGTTCTGCTGCGGCGGTTCCTGGCGCTTTTCCGCGCGTTCGAGCGGCGCTCCTCGCCGGTCGACCCCGTCCTGCGCGCGCTCGTCACGGTGCGCGTCTCGCAGATCAACCACTGCGCCTTCTGCGTCGATTTCAACGCCCACCGCGTCCTCAAGCTGGGCGGGGCGGAGGCGAAGCTCAACGCGTTGGCCGACGCGGCCTCGTCCACCGCCTTCAGCGAAGCGGAGAAAGCCGCGCTCGCTTACGCCGAAGC
>PXDN01000085.1 GCA_003566375.1 Opitutia bacterium | reverse complement strand
GCGCGACCGCGTCGATCCCCCGCAACGGGCTTTCAAAACGGCGGCGGGAGGATTGGTCGATCTTGAGTTTTTCGCCCAGTTCCTGCAGCTGGCCCACGGCGGGGAATTTTCCGACCTGCGCGAGCCCAACACCCGCCGCCTCCTCGAACAAATCGGCCGGCACAACCTGGTTGACCAAACCGACATCGACACCCTCCTCGACAACCTGGAGTTCCTGCGAATGGTGGAGGGGTTGTTGCGGCGGAACAAAAACTCTCCGGTTTCCATCATTGGGGAAAGCACGGAAGAGCAACAGGCCCTGGCCCGCTGGAGCGGCCACCCGTCATTCGACGCGTTTTGGTCCGCGCATTGCCGCCGCATGACCCTTACCCGAAGCATCGTGGCCAAACATCTCGGCGCGCGGTGGAATCTCTCCATCGACGGGAAATGAACCCGGCCATGCCGGCTTACGCAGACAAAGTTTTGGCCAGTGAGGCGGCTCGACGCCAACCTCCGTCTTGATCAATCCAGAATGTCGGCCGGCACCTCCTCTTGCTCGATCACGTCAAAGGTCATGTCGCGGTCGAAATAAAAGAAGACAAACCCGGAGACGAGGAAGCAGTAGATGGCAAAATAGAGCAACTTGCCGCGCTTGAGAAAATCGATCAGCCACACGATTCCGATCACCGAGAAAATAAAGGTCATCACAAACGAAACCAGCAACGGACCCGCGCCAATGGCCTCGATCATCGACGCATCCACTTTCCGCAAAGCCAGCACGCTCGACCCGAGGATGACCGGTATGGCCAGCAGAAAGGAATACCGAACGGCCGTTTCCCGATTGAGCCCGCACCAGAGCGAAGCCACCAAGGTCGCGCCCGAGCGGGAAATGCCGGGAAGCACGGCCACCGTCTGGGCCAGCCCCACAATGACCGCGTGACGAAACCCCATGGTCTCGACCGTGACATTGCCCAGCTGGCGCACCCGCTCGATCAGAATCAGGAAAACCCCCGTGGTGGCCAGGGCCGCCGACACCACCAGCGGTGATTTCAAGCCGTCGCCCATCACGTTTTGCAGCAAGAGTCCGAGCACCCCCGTGATGAAGGTGGCGACGACGATATAGATTCCGAAATAAAAATGCACCCGGTCTTCCGGACGCCGCCGGGCCAGAAAGCGGAGAAAGCCTTGGATCAGCACAATCAAATCTTTGCGGAAAAACAAAATCACCGCCAAAATCGACGCCTGGTGCAGAAAGATTTCGAACACCAACCCCGGAAAATAAAGCCCGAGCAATTGCTGCACGATGACGATGTGGGCGGTGCTGGAAATCGGCAAAAACTCAGTGATCCCCTGCACGATTCCAAGAATGATCGCTTCCCAATAAGACATGGAGCCCCACCCTGAAGGTTTTTGGGGCTGGAGCAAGCCACGGGTGGGGCGGCCGGAAAAAATCCGCTCGCCACTACCCCCGCCCGCCGCAACCTTGTTGACCATGGCAACAAAAATCCGTGTCCTCGTAGTCGGCTGCGGCCACATGGGAGCTTCCCATGCCCGCGCGTATCACCACCTGCCCGAATTTGAAATCGCCGGGGTCGTCAGCCGCGGTCCGGCCTCGCGCGGCAAACTGGCCGCCGAACTCGGCGGCGCGGTCGAATTCGACAACTTCGAAAAAGCCCTGGCCGAAACCAAACCGGACGCGGTCTGCATCAGCACGTATCCGGACACCCACGCCGGCTACGCGATCCGCGCCATGGAGGCCGGCGCCCATGTCTTTGTGGAAAAGCCGCTCGCCCTGACCGTGGAGGAAGCCCAAAACGTGGTGGAAACCGCCCGCCGTCTCGACCGCAAACTGGTCGTCGGCTACATCCTGCGGCAACACCCGGCTTGGACCAAATTCATCGACATCGCCCAAACCCTCGGAAAACCGCTGGTCATGCGCATGAACCTCAACCAGCAAAGCCGGGGCGACGAATGGCGGGTCCCCAAAAACCTGATGGACTCCATGTCCCCCATTGTGGATTGCGGCGTTCACTATGTGGATGTGATGTGCCAAATGACCCGCGCCAAACCGGTGCGGGTTCACGCCATCGGCGCCCGCCTGAGCGAAGAGTTGAAACCGGGCATGTACAACTACGGCCAGCTGCAAGTGGTGTTCGAAGACGGTTCGGTCGGCTGGTATGAAGCCGGGTGGGGTCCCATGATGAGTGAGGAGGCGTTTTTCGTGAAAGACGTGGTCGGTCCGGCCGGCTGCGTCAGCATCGTCGCGGGCAAGGAGAACGGCGCGGGCAGCGCCGACATCGGCGCCCACACCAAAACCAACCGGCTCAAGTTGCACCACGGGGAACTGGATACGGACGGACGTTTTGTCAAAGAAGACGAATACATCGACACCTCCGACGAGCCCGACCACGACGGTCTCTGCGAGCGGGAGCAAATCTTTTTCCGCGACGCCATCCTCCGGGGCCTGGACCTCGGCGACCACATGGATGACGCGGTCAACAGCCTCCGCATCGTCCTCGCGGCCGACGAAAGCTTCCGCACCGGCCAAGTTGTCAGTCTGTGACAGCGGCCGCCTCTCGCGCGCCCTTGCCTTCCACCATACCGCGTTACCGGCTATGCCCGCCGCGGCCGGCCCAGCCAGACGTCCTTCACCCCGGGTGACAGGTGAGCGTTGGCATGGGCGGCTTCCGCCACCCACGGTCCCCGGGTTTTCGGGCAACGGCCGTTGCCAAGTCACCGCACAATCTCCACGCCACCATGGCTCGTGCCAAATCCGAAAGATGACATGGGCGTTGCCAAGCCAAAGTCCCAGGCGAAGGAGCCCATCCAGATCGACGTTCTCCTCGTCTGCCAAAAACAGGAAGTAGACACCCGAAAAAAGCTCGATTCCTCCGACGTTTACGACGCCGCACTCGACGCCGAAGGCGAACCGGACGAACTCCTTTCCCTCCGCCTCGCGGTCAACCCCTCGTACCGGCCCGCAACCGATGCAGACGAGGATTATGCCTTCTTTCCCGTTGCAAGTTCATTGGTTCCCAACAGGATGGTCATTTGAACTACGATAACGGACCCAAAGTTTCTTTAGCAACATCGCGATGCCTGATCCACACAAGGGATTTGCCTTTTCCCGTCACGCAACGGAGGAATGCACGAGGCGAGG
>PXDN01000323.1 GCA_003566375.1 Opitutia bacterium | reverse complement strand
CCTCCGCCCGCCGTTCGGTGAGTTCAAAAAACCAGCGGTAGGCCAGAGGATGGGTGGCTTCCTCCCCTGTGGGCCAAAAAAAGGAGCTGTTGGCGGGTCTGGGGGAAGGGCGAAGAAAGGTGACTTCCTCCATCCAGTCGAGGCAGTCATTCAACACCTGAGCTGGTGCCGCGATGTGTCCGCCGGGAAACGAAAAAGGCCGCAGAGGCAAATCCCGGTTCAGGGCAATGAGCAAACTTCCGAGTTCTTTAAAATTGTAGTCCTTGTCGGCCATGAGAGCGCCGATGGCAATGGCATCCGGGTAGTTGCGGTGCATGCGTTCGCGCCGGACGGCATCGCGTTGGTCATCATCCAGTCCCCAGACGAACCCGGCACCCTGCAGGATCACCCCGCGAAAACCGGGACGCAGGATGGCGTACACGCTGGACATGCGCGCGCCTCCGGACATGCCGGTGGCAAATTTGGCTCCGGGAGCGATGCGCAGCCGCCGTATGGCATCATCATGCGCGGAAAGAAAATTGATTACTCCCTCCCGGCTGTTTTCCAGCGGACCGGATAGAGCGGCCATGCGCTGGAAGGCCTCCCAGTTTTGCATTTCCCAGGCCAGATGCGCTCCTGCCAGAGCGCGGGCCATCGCGGGCATGTCTCCGGCAAGCGCGAGTTGCTTTTGAGGGGGCAGCGCGGATAGGGGCAGGCGCTCCCGTGTGTTCGTCCCCGAAGCAAGCGCTCGCAGCACTTCGAATTCCTCGTCGGAGAACACGCCCAGCAACACCCCGGAACGTTCCACTCCGTCGACTAAATAATGGATCTCCTCCCGCCGCCGCGATTGCAAACCGGCCAGCACATGCTGGTTAAACTTTGCCGCCTCCTTCAGAGCGGCGGCCAGCTCCGGCTCATTTTCCGCATCCTGAAACAGCTCGTGGGCAGCCGTAAAATCGCCCGCAATGATTTTTTCCGCCACGCCGGAGAGGGCGTCTGCCCCCAACCGGACGAAAAGGGTCGCCAGTATGATGAAAATCCGGGCCGGGGCCCAAACGGTTCGCGGGTCTCGGTGCATGGGAGGCGAAGGGGTTGCGGGGATCTTGTTATACCCGCCCCCGGAAGCGATTGGCAAGAATGGAGTTGGTAAAAGGGTGCACTGAACTTCCTGAACCTTCGCTTGCTAATTTACCAAAAATTGCTCAAAGAATAGACATGCCGGAGTCCGAAAAACAAAAAGTGCTGGTTCTGATCAACCCGAATTCCGGGCTGGGCGTATCGCTGCGGGTGCTGATGGACACGTTTCAGGAGGTGTGGGACCGGGGCGACTGCAGGGTGAGTTATCAATTGAGCAACTCGTTGGAGGACGGCGTGGCCAAAGCGCGGGATGCCGTCCGGGAAGGCGTGCACACGCTGATTGTGGTGGGGGGCGACGGGATGGTGAACACCATCGGCAGCCAGTTGCTCGACACTCCGGTCACCATGGGCGTGATCCCCACCGGCAGCGGCAACGGCTTCGCCCGCCATTTCGAAATTCCCCTGCAAACGGAAAAAGCCGTGCGTGCGCTGGCGAATCACTCCGTACGCTCCATCGATGTGGGAACCGCCAACGGACGACCCTTCTTTGTTACCTGCAGCCTGGCCTGGGATGCTGCGATCGTGAAAACCTTCGAGAAATCACCCGTGCGCGGAATCCTGCCTTACGTGTTTGCGGCGGCGTATGAACTCTTTGATTACAAGCCCGAACGGTTCCGGATTCAGTTGGATGACGGGGAAGAAAAGACGGTGGATTATCCCATGCTCTTTACGGTTGCCAACCTCACTCAGTACGGGGGCGGGGCATTGATTGCCCCGCAGGCAAGGGAGGACGACGGGTATCTCTGGCTCACCTATGCCCGGCGTTCGGATGTTCCCAAACTGCTCCCCCAGTTGATCAAACTCTTTGACGGCAAAATCGAAGGCACGAACGGCATCCACACCCACCACTTTCAAACCATGCGGGTGATCCGTGAAACCGCGCAGCCTATTCAGGTGGACGGGGAACTGGTGGAATCCGGGGCGGAGGTGGAGATCTCCATCCGGCCCAAAGCTCTGAAGGTGCTGGTGCCATGAGCGGTTCCCCGCAACCCGCAGTGTTCATCACCGGCACCTCCTCCGGTATCGGCTATGCCGCCGCGCTGCATATGAAAAACTGCGGATGGCGGGTATTCTCCGGTGCCCGCAAATCGGAGGATCTGGAGCGGCTGGCGGAAGAGGGTTTCGAGGCGGTGTCGGTGGATCTCGCCCGTTCCGACAGCGTACAAGAGGCGGCGGATAAGGTGTTGCGGGAATGCGACGGGAACCTCGCCGGCCTGGTCAACAACGCCGGATACGGTCAGCCCGGGGCACTGGAGGATTTGGATCGCGAACAAATGCGCCGCCAGTTTGAAGTGAATGTGCTGGGCTTGCAGGAACTGACCAACGCGGTGCTTCCCTCAATGATTCAACAGGGCAGCGGGAGAATCGTGCATATCTCCAGCGTGGTGGGAAGGGTGTCGCTGCCGTTCATGGGCATTTACTCCGCCAGCAAGTTCGCGGTCGAAGCCCTGGCCGACGCGCAGCGGGTGGAGTTGACCGGAACCGGGGTCCGGGTGAGTCTGGTGGAGCCCGGCCCCATTCACACCCAATTTTCCAAAAACGCTCTTGGTTCCGTAAACGACGGTATCCCCTCCGATACCTCCCGCTTCGCCGACCTCTACCGCCGGGAACTGGCCCGGCGCGGGGGGCAACGGGAATACCGGCCCTTCTCCCTGCCGCCGGAGGCGGTGGCAAAAAAAATCGAGCACGCCCTCACCGCCCGCCGTCCTCGCCGCCGCTATGCCGTGACCCTTCCCGCCCACCTCGGATCCTGGATGAGCCGTCTGGCCCCCGATGCCCTGCTGGACGCTATTTTAGTGCGTACCCTCGACCGCATGGCCCTGCCCGATAAGTGACCGGAGTTGCGGGAGTCGAAACCATGAAAAAAACGGATCAATTTCTTAAAGTCGTTGAATGGTCGGAGGAGGACCAGTGTTAGGTCGGAACCTGCCCCACGCTGATGTTCGGCGGGGTTCATGGCGAGAATGAAGCCGAGGTCTATAAAGAACTTTGTCAGGCGGTGGAGGAATGGGTTGAGATTTATG
>PXDN01000342.1 GCA_003566375.1 Opitutia bacterium | reverse complement strand
GGCGATCACACGACCAATTACGCCCGAGCGCTCGAGCTGACGAAACAGGCTGCCGAAGCAGCGCCTCGCTCCGCTCAGGCTCAGTATCAGCTGGGACTGACCTACCTTGCCGGTGACGAGCACGAACGAGCGATCGAGGCATTCAAAAGAGCGATCAACGTCGACCCCACGTCCATGGATCCGTACTCGAAGCTGGTCTCGCTCTACATACGACAGACCCGCTACGATGACGCAGTCAATCTCTGTGAACAGGTGAAGCGGCTCAATCCCAACGAGGCCTGGGCCTACTATGAATCGGCACAGGTTCACTTTCAACGGAGTGATTTGGACCGGGCGACGGCGGAACTCGTATCGGCGATCGAAATCGAGCCCCGTCACGTCGATGCCTACGTGCTACTCGGACAAGTGCACGCCGAGGCAGGTCGCGAAGGAGCGGCTCTCGTGCAGTTCCAAAAGGCGCTCGACCTCTCCCCGTCCCACCCCACCGCCCTCTATCGGGCCGGTGCCCTGCTCAACGGCGCCGATCGCCCGACAGAGGCTCTGTCTCACCTCGATCGTCTGCTCGAGGATGACGGAGACAACATTCCGGGCTTGATCGAACGAGCTCGTTCGTTCGGCAAGTTGGGACGAATCAACGACGCACTCGACGAGTACCAGAACATTCTTCTCCTCGATCCCCGTAACGCCGCCGTCCATTACGAAATGGGCCGTCTTCACGCATCGCAGGGAAATACCGCCAAGGCGGAGCAATCCTTCCGAACAGCCACCTCGATCGATGGAAGTCTGACAGGGGCCTTCGTCGCTCTCGGAAAAATGTACACCGACAAGGATCAGCTATTCGAAGCGGAGAAGATGTATCGCCGTGTCGTCGAGCTCGATCCTGAAGGAGTGAAGGGTCACGCCGGTCTCGCCAACGTCTACAATCGCCAGCAGCAGTACGACCGAGCGGTCAACGAGCTCCGGGCGATCGTCGAACGAACGCCCGGCGATGCCGAGGTCCACTTCGAGTTGGCGCAGATTCTCGAGGCACAGCATGCTTACGATGAAGCCATTGGGGCCTACGATCGATCGCTTGACCTCGATCCGGCAGAAACGTCGGTTCGGTTCAAGAAGGCACTCCTTCACCTGAATCTTCACCAACGCGTTCAGGCCGAGGAGGAGCTGACCACCATCCTCGAGCATGATTATCGTCATCTGGAGGCCTTGACTCTCTTGGGCGATCTCAAATTCGACATGGGGCTGTACAAGGAAGCATCGACCTACTTCTTTCGCGCCTCGGAAGTTCAGCCGACCGATTCATCAATCCTCCATCGTCTCGGCGAATGCTACTGGCAGGTAGAAATGGGTGCCAAGGCCCGCGATGCCTTTGAGCGAGCGGTCGAACTCGATCCTGCCGACAAACAGAGCCGCGTCCGTCTCGGTGAACTGGCACGACTGGAACAGGACTTCGAATCGGCGGCCGAGCATTACGCCCTCGCGGCAGAGGATTCCGACGACGACGTCGAACTCCAAATCAAACTTGGCGATTGCTTCAACGAATTGAATCGTCTGAACGAAGCGGAACGAGCCTACAAAAAGGCCCTCGTCCATCGAACCGACGATGCCGGCATTCTGCTTCAACTCGGACTCATTCTCAAAAAACAGGGAAAACTCGACGAAGCAATCACGACGCTCTCGCGAAGCAAGGATATCGATCCCTCGAATGCCACCGCTTACCTGGAAGTCGGGCGGGCGTATGTCAACAAGGGACTCCTCGGTAAGGCGATCGACGAACTGCGCCGCGCCCTCTCGTTCCAACCCTCCGATCCGTGGCTCCACTTCGAGCTAGGACGCTGTCTGACCAATCAGGGCCTACTGACCGAAGCGCGAGACGAGTTCGACCGCGTCGTGAGCCTCGATCCGGTCTTTCCCGGTGCCCACGGTGAATTGGGAAAGGTCTATCTGCAAATGGGTGAAACGGCGGCAGCTCTTCGAGCTTTCGAAAAAGCTGCTCGACAGAATCCGGAGGACGCCGAAGCAGCCTTTCAGCTTGGTGTCGTCCACCGGCGACTGGGCGATTTCGACGAAGCCGAACAGGATTTCCTTCGCGCAGCCAACCTCGACCCCGATCTCGCCTCCGCCCGCTCCGAATTGGCCTCTCTTCACCGCGAGCGCGGTCAGCTCGATGCTGCGGCAGAACACTATCGTGCGGCCCTCGAACTCGATGGTTCACTGCTCGACGCGAGAAAGGGTCTCGGCAAAGTTCTTCTCGAGCAGGGTCACCCCGACGAGGCAATCGATTCACTGCAGCAGGCGCTCGATTTTCAAGAAGCCGATGCAGACCTCCATCGTCATCTCGGCGAGGCGTACGAACGAATGGAGCGGGACGAGCTGGCCGTCGAGCACTACGAGCGAGCGATCGAACTCGAACCAACCCGCCAGGATCTGTATTACCGCCTTGGAAGCCGATATCGTGCAGCCCTCGACACGAACAAGACGATCGAAATCTACGAGCGGGCGATCAACCGCTTCCCCAGCAACGCCCTGTTCTTTTTCGAGCTGGGAAGGGCCTACCATCGAGCCGACGATGCACAGCGGGCAATCATGTGTTTCGAACGGGCTCTTTCGCTCAACAACGACTTCCTGGAGGCCATGTACGCGCTTGGCGACATCTATCTCGAGCGTGGCATGTTCGACAACCTGATTCGAATGTATCAGCGAGCGATTGGCCTCTATCCCACCAATACCCGGGCTCATTACGAGCTGGGACGGGCCTATCTCCGCAAAGGCGACATCGATCGGACCGTTCAACTCTTCCGCAAGGTGATTCAACTAGACGCCGGACACAAGTCGGTCTACTACGACCTCGGCGACCTTCTCGTTGAACAGGGTAATCTCGAGGGAGCACTCAAGGTATTCCAAAAGGCCGTCTCGATCGATCCCGAGAATTCCATGGCACACTTCAAGCTGGCGCGCATCTATGAGGAAACGGGTCACGAAGATGACGCCCGCCGGGAATACGTCCGCGCCAAGGAGCTGCAGGGAACCAACGCGGAAATCTACCTCAAGCTTGGCGAAGACGCGTTGAAAAGACGTGAGTACGATCAGGCTCAAGCGGAGTTTCGCCAGGCACTCGATCTCGATCCCGAATCGGCCGAGGCC
>PXDN01000016.1 GCA_003566375.1 Opitutia bacterium | reverse complement strand
GACACCAAGGCTTTCGCCCGGGTCGCGGTGGAGGAAAACGGACGGGGGCGGGTGCAACTGGACCTTTACTTCAAAGAATCGGGCATTCACCGGGATGTTCATTTCTCCGGCATTCCCGCCGCCGAAACCGAAACCGGGCTGGCATCCATTCTTTCGTCGATCCGGTGGGGAGAGGAATCACGCGGGGCATTCGCCGAGACGGGATTACCCGGGCAGCTGGAGTTGTTGCGCCGATACCGCCGCAATGACTTGGAGGCCGGGGTCGATTTAGCGGAAAAAATGTGGGACGACGGTCGCGCCCGGCCAAGGGAAGCGGAACGGCTGGTGGAAGACATCCTGCGCCACGACCCCGGCAACGAACGCGCCCTCCGGTTGCGGGAGTTTATTCAACGGGACTGATAAGCGGGGAACACCCCGGCCTCGCCAGCGCTAATTTTTGTTTTCGGCTTCTTAATCCGCTTGCGAAAGGGGAAAGAACGGGTCAGTTAGGATTTGTTTTGTGAACCCAATCTTAACCAAGGAACTTTGTGAAAAGCCATTTGATTACACCCGTTGTCGCAACCCTCTTCCTGGCCGCGCTGCCGTTTGCCGGCGCTCAGGATTTCGAAGCCACCAAATTGTGGGAAAAGCAGCCCGGAGATCATTTCTGGCTGACCACCGACAATTTTGAGCGCGGCATGGCCCTCAATCCCGTCACCGGGAATCTGCTGGTGGTGACCCGCCTGGACGGTGCCCAGGTGAGGGTGGTCGATTCCGAGACCGGCGATGAGGTGATTGATCCCGACACCTCTTCTCCCAAATTGCTGGCCCTCTCAGATCCGGACACGGGTGTGTCTATCAGCGTGGGTAACCCTTTTGTTCTCAGCAAAATCGCGGTGGCCGAAGACGGGGCCATCTACGCGGCTAATTTGACTACAAACAGCGCCAATGTTTCATTCCGTGTTTATCGCTGGGCCGACGAGGATGCCAATCCCGAATTGGTCTATGAAGGGGATCCCAGCAACGGTAATGCCGATGTGAACAATTTGCGCTGGGGTGATTCTCTGACCGTGAAGGGCTCCGGAGAAGACACCGTGATTCTGATTGGTTCCTGGGCCAACAGCACCCTTTTCAGCATGCTTAAACCGAATGGCTCCGGTCAATTTACAGCGACGCCGATCAGTCACGGAGTGACGCCTGGATCGGTGCGCATGTTGGCGTTTGGCGAGGGAAATATCCTCTATGCCAGCCATCCCGGAGCGGAGCTGCACGAGTTTGAGTTCGATACCGATACCGGAGCCCTCACCTTGTTGCGGAGCTTTGGCGGGGCCATTATTTCAGGCGGCATCGGCCCGATGGCGGTGGGCAGCGGCGACGGCCTGCCGTTGCTGATAACCTTGAACGCCTTCAGCCGTGAGGTTCTCATTTACAACCGCAACCACCTGACCACCGAGTGGACTGTTTTGCCAATCGAAACCGTGTCCACCGCGACCACTAATCCCAACGGCAACGCCGCCGGCGAGGTGATTTTCACCTGCGGTCGGATTTACGCCCTGACCACCAACAACGGCATCATGGCACTTGAAATCCCCATGGATCCGGTGGTGGAGGATTTCGGGACTTGGATCGCCAACTTCGGTTTGCCTGGCGACCAGCTCGGCCCCTTGGACGATCCCGAAGGCGACGGCATTCCCAACCTTGCGGAATACGCGTTTGGTGGTAATCCGGCCATGGCCGACCGCTCGGTTATGCCGGTGCAAGGGACGGAAACCGTCGGCGAAAACGACCATCTCTCCCTGACGATTCAACTGAATCCGGATGCGACCGGAATCACGTTGGTGGTGGAGGTCTCCGGCGATTTGGTTACTTGGGAGTCCGGAGAAGGGCACACCGCGGTGGTGAGCGAAACCGCCTCGCAGCTGGTGGTGCGGGATTTGACCCCCATGGCCGAGGGGGTTCGCCGGTTTATCCGCGTTCGCATTGAACTGGACTAAATCCGAAGCCACGCAACCGGCTTTCCTTTAATCAGACCTCCCCGCCGGCCGTGCGCCGCGGGGAGTTTTTTTTATCATTGGGGACTTGCGGCCGGTGGGTGAGGGCGTGGCAAATCGCCACCCCGGCGGCGTCGGCTTCGTCCAAGGCGAGGGTGCGGCCGTGGCCCAGCATGCCCATGACCGTGCGGGCCATCTGTTCCTTGCTGGCCCGTCCTACCCCGACCACCGCCTGCTTGACCCGGAGGGGTGGGTATTCAAAAACCTCTTTCCCGGCGACCGCCGCCGCGGCGATGGCGGCGCCCCGGGCCGCGCCGAGGATCTGGGCAGTTTGGAAATTTTGGACGTAGATGGTTTGCTCCAATGCCACGTGTTCCACCAAGTGCCTGTCCAGGGTTTCTTTCACACTGCGGTAAATCTCCCCGAGACAATGCGCCATGGAGGCGGCGGGCGGAATTTTCACGGTGCGGCTGTGGAGCAACAAATGGGCGCGGCCGGGCAGAAATTCAATAACCGCCAAACCGGTTCCCCGCAGGCTCGGGTCGATGCCGAGCACCACCCCGCGAAAAGGGACGCGGCGCCCGTCCATTTCCCAGCCTCCGGTGGCGGAGGCGAGTTTGCCTTCGATTTTGGCTTTCCACAATGTTCTGGAGGTAACGCGTCCCATGCGCCGCCCAGCTTGACCGCGTCCTGGCCGCGGGGTCAATGCGGCTGTTCGGATTTCGGCCTCAAAGGGAAAGGCGAAAGGGAAAAGAACACGAAACCTTAGTGGAGCAAGGGGCCGCCTTGACTCGGACTTCGGTGAGCTCAGTCGAACCGCTGAGCTTGTCGAATGCCCGCGCGTCCCGGGTGCCTGAGGCATTCACGATCCCGCATCCGCGGGACCCGTTTTGAGGGTCTTCCGCAGCCAGCGGAGCGCCCGGTCGTTGATCCGGGGCGAGAGCAGGACGCTGATGTGGCCGTGGTTGGCCCGCCAAATCGCCGGGCGGCCCCACGAGTCCCAGAGCGCTTCGACCGTCTCGGCGGGAGCGAACTGATCGTGGATCGACTCGATCAGCAGGATCCGCTCCGGCGGCAGCATTGGCCGACGTCCGGTCAGGTTGAGGCGTTCGGCGGTGATTTCTTTTCCTTTCAGCGTTTCGCGGATGTGGTGGCAAAACGGCAACTGCTCG
>PXDN01000022.1 GCA_003566375.1 Opitutia bacterium | reverse complement strand
TCACGTTGCCTTGGGCGGTCACGGCGATTTGGATACTCTCCTGTTCGAGCGAAACCGCCGAAGCGGCGTCCGGCTTGCGCACGTCCACCCCGGTTTCCTCGACGAAAACGGTGGTGACGATAAAGAAAATCAGGAGGATGAAAATCATGTCGATCAACGGCGAGATGTTGATCTCGGTGACATCCTTTTCCATGCGGATGTTGCCGAGGCGCCTCATGCCGCTTCCCTCCGTTGGCGTTGCATGAGAAAACTCTCCACGCGGGCCAGAAACGCCTCGTATTGGTTGCGCCGCCGCCGGATGGCGTGGACGAGGAAGTAGCCCGGGATGGCGATGAGCAGTCCCATTTCGGTGGTGATGAGGGCTTCGGAGATGCCGGAAGCGACCCGGTCCACCACGCCGCCCCCGCCGGCGGCGAGGCCTTCGAACGTGGCGAACATGCCGAAAACGGTGCCGAGCAGGCCGAGCAGCGGAGCGGCGTGCACCACCACCGCGAGGAAGCGGATGCGCCGGTCGATGCGGGGGAACTCCGCCAGGTGGATTTCGGCAAACCGCCTGCGGATGGCGCCGGGCGACCCGTTTTCCTGGGTGGCGTAGCGGATGATTTCACCGACTTCACCGGCGGCCTCCTCCGGGCGGGCGATCCAGTTTTGCCACACCGTGTCGGGCAGGGCTCGGTGCGGTTTTTGATTGAGATAGCCGAGCAGGTGCATCCCGAATCCGTAAAGATAAACGGCCAGCGCCAGCAGCGGGAGGAGAATCCAGCCCCCGGCGGTCCACACTTCCCAAAAATGTCCGGCCAACCCGTTAGTCATGGCGCCGTTCCGGGTCGGGGCGCCCGTTGAGGAAGGCGACCCCGGTTTGTTCCATGTCGGAGAGAACCCCTTTGGCCTTGCGGGCGAGCAGGGCGTGGGCGAGCAGGGCGGGGATGGCCACGGCCAACCCGAATTTGGTGGTGATGAGCGCTTCGGAAATGCCTCCGGAGAGGGTGCGGGCGTCGCCGGTGCCGAAGAGCGTGATCAACTGAAAGGTGTTGATCATGCCGGTGACGGTGCCCAACAGGCCGAGCAGCGGGGCGGTGGCGGCGGCGAGCGCGATGAAAGGCAGAAACCGTTCCAGCCCCGGCTGGGCGCTGAGGATTTTTTCGTGGAGGATTTCTTCCAGCAGTTCTTTCTTTTCGCCCGCGTGAGCGATGGCCGCTTCGAGCAGTTCGCCCACCGGGCCTTTGATCTTGCGGCTCTGTTCCACGGCCTCCTTGCGGCGTCCCTCGGCGAGGGCGGCAAGAATGCCCCGCAACGCTTCCGGGGTGGCGGTCCGCATGCCGGCGATTTGGCACCACTTGATTACGGACAGCAGCAGGGCGGCGGCGGCCAAGAGCAGGATCGGGATCATCACCACGCCGCCGGCCTGAATTTGTTGCCAAAAGGAATCGCGCTCCTCGCTGCGGCGGGTGGCGCGGCCGAGGGTGACATCGGTGACGAGCGTCCCTTCGCCGTCGGCGACCATCCGGTGGATCGCCTCCGCGTCCCTCCGTCCGGTTTCGAACAGGCGGGGGAGAACCGATCCGACCCGTTCCTCAGCCAAGCCGTGCGGCCCCTCCGGACCGGCGGAAAAGAGCGCGGTCGGTCCGGCCAACAGAAAGTCACCAGCAAGAATATCGCCCCCGGCGGTGACGGCCTCGCCGGAAAACCGGTGGCCGCCGGCCAGTTCGCGCAACCCGCGCAGGACGAGCCCGATCTCCTCCAACAGGTGCTCCTCTTCGGCCAATTCCCGCCGGGTGGCACCGGTCGCCTCGGCAAACAAGGGCAGGGCGGCGACATGGGTTTCGCTCTCCAAGGTGCGCAAAAACTCCTGGCCGAGGGATTGGAGGTAGGCCCATTCCTCGCGGCGGGCGGCCACTTCGCGTTCCAGTTCGGCGAGATCGCGGTCGCCCGATTCGGCGAGTCTTTTGGCGTCGCGCGTTTCCCGTCGCAGGCGGGCGAGGTCGGATTCCAGCTGTCGGGTTTCGCGGAGAAGGGGGATTTTCTCCCGGTCGATGGCTTCGCGGGTTTCGCGCAGGGACTCGAGGCTCGCGTCGAGATCGGCGCGGGCCAAGCGGGCGGCGTTATCAAAATTCTCCGCCGATGAAGCGGCGGGCGTCAGCAAACCGGCCGCTAGAAAAAATCCAGCGGCCAGTAAAGATATATGGGATCGGCGGCGGCTCACGGCAATTCGGTCAGGGCGAACGGCAAGGTCACCAGCTCGGCCGCCCGGCGGTTTTCCTGAATGGCGACGGCGCGCTGGACGGAGGCCGCGATGGCGGGATCGGGCCGCCACGCCCAACCGTCCGCCGCCGGGAGGCCGCGACCGGCGAAATCCCCGGTGTCGTTGACGAACCAGGCCTGGGCCAGCCCGAGGTAGAGCACGGTGACCTCCGCTTGGGAACCGTCCGGGCGGGGCACGGCTTCGCGGACGACGGTCACGGTTTGGTGAAAACGGTTGGCTTCACCCAGAATCCCGAGGAGGGCTTGGAAGCGGTGGGGGAGGGTGCTGGCGGCGTCACCGCCGGTCCCGAGCCGGTTGATTTGGGTTTGGACCCGATCGGCGAGGGGGCGCGGAAAATAGCGGGCAAACGCGGCGGTTTCGGTTTCGAGGGCATTCAGCGCGGTTTGAAAACGGTCGGCGGCGGCGCGCAGCGCCTCGTTTTCCGCCTCCAGGGCTTCTCTCCGTTCCCGTTGGACGCCGGTGGTTTCCCGCAAACCAGTCAGGCGATCTTCCAGCAACGCTTTTTCTTCCCCCAGCAACGTAAGGGACTGGCGCAAAAAAGCCTCTTGCTGACGCCAGCGGCTTTCCTCATCGGCTTGCTGGCGGCGGGTTTCGACCCAGCGGTCGAGGGTGTCGCGCGCTTCCGCCGCCGGATTGGGGTCGTTCGCCGCCGCTTCGGGCAGCAAGCCGACCGACGCAATCAGCGCCGCCAATCCTGAAAATCTAATCAAATTATTACGCACGTGAAAGGTGAACCTAGCTTATTGAAACTGAATCTCAATAAGGAATATTGAAAAAATGCGCATGTGGAACCAGATTGACCACGCAGGGACGGAGGGCACTGAGTTTGGGGAAGCCATCAAGGAAGAAGCGGGCATCCCTGGCGCTCATTATTGCCGAAACAGCCGGATCTCCTGAAAAGCCGGTTAGCGGTTTTGGAGCAAATCGTCCACTGCGGCTGCGAGGTCCGCCAAGTAATCGTCTCCACGCGGATGGTGCGTGAGAGCCACTAGGATGTAGTGCCGATCCGGTCCTTGAATAATCGCCGAGTCGTGGCGCCAGTCCCGCCAAGTGCCCCATTTGCGCAAAATGGTTAGGTCGCGCCCGGCAAGGCCTTTCACAAACTTGATGGTATCGTGCGGAATCTCCGGGGAGGCGAAGATTTCGCGCATGACCCCGGAGGCGGTCGGTGAGACGAGTTTCCCTTGTTCCAGCAAGAGGTAAAACCGGAGAAGTTGGCGGACCGTCGCGCAGTGGGAATAGTTTTTCAACGGATCGCCATACCGCTCCTCGCCGCGCCCGTAATGCTTGCCAACCCAAAGACCGCCGCCGCGTTCTTGGTCGTAGAATTCGTAGCGGTTGAGCACTTCCTGGATTTCCTTCAGGCCCATCTTTCGAGAAAAACGAGTCGCCATCTCGTTGCTGGAATTTTTTATCATGGCGCCCAGAGCGTGGCGGGTCCCGGGGGAAAGGTCGTTGGCCGCTTCCGGGTGCAGGTCGAAGTAAGCGAGCAGGATGCCGATTTTGGGAACACTTGCGGCGTATTCCATGTGGTCCGGATTGATCATTGCGATGCGCCCGGAGGAGAGATCGAGTAATCCGGCGGAAGCTTGATCAGAGGTGATGCCGTGCCTTTCCCGGAGCCCGGCATCGATGGATTCCAGTTGTTGCTGCAGCGTTGAATCCGGGGGCGTTGAATGGTCCAACGCCATTACGTTCAAGATGGTGTTTCCGGGGGAACCGGAGGCGAACCCACCCAACATGGCGGCGAGGGAAGAAAGCAGGAGGGTGAAAATTGATTTTGTATCCATCATTACTTTCCATTTATGCGGAAAAAGGCGGGAGTGCATCTTTATCGTTCCCATGGATTGCCAGGTCGAAGCGGAGCGCCGCTGGTCAGGCGGCGGGGATTTCCGCCGTGGCGGTGGCGGTTTTGCCGGTGTCCTCTGTCCACTCCAAATCAAGCGTGCCGGCTTGGCCGGGGGCGACATGGAAAAGCAAATACGGATTGGCCGCGACCGCGCGGTGAAACTTGGCGTGGATCACCGGTTGACCAGCCACGCGGGCCCGGAATTCGGTCAAAATTCGTTCCGGCACCGCCTGGCCGTCGGCGTCCTTGCGCAGGCCGGTTTCCATCGGGTGATTGATCAAGGTGCGGATTTCCGCCGCTTCACCCCGGCGCAAGCGGTTCGGCGCCCGCACGCGCGTCCGCATGAAATCATCCCCGTCGAAAGCGCCTGCCTGGGTCAGACAGCCGCTCACCGTAACCCGCACCTCGCGGGCGCCGGCCAGCCACTCGCCGCGGTTGGTGCGGGCGAGGGCGATCACGTTTTGGGTCCCGTCCAAACGAATCCGGGTGGAGAGGCGGGCCTCTCCCGCAAGGGGTGAGAAGGAAAACTCGGCCACTTCGGGACTCGGGTTGCCACTGGCGAACAGGTGCAGGCTTTCAATGTAGTGGTCCGCCGTCATCGGATGGTCGATGGTTACGGTCAGGGGGACGGCGCTGCCATCCTGAGTCACGGCTGGAAGGTCGAGGCGGATGGCGTCGGTCTTGGGAGCGGCCACGTCGAGCAGTTTGGCGGCGGCCTCCATTCGTTCCCATGGCGCGCGTTGCGCGACCGCCGGTGCCGCGGCGGCAAAGAGCCACGCCGCGGATGCAACGACAATGGAAAGATTGAAATGGAAGCGTGAAAAACGCGGTTTTCGCATGACCGCACAATGTGCCTCAAGAAGGCGATCCCGCAACCGTTAAGTAAAAAGTCAATCCCGCAAGCGCAACGGGCCGCGCAGGGCGGTCAGGGCGCCGAGCCAGATGGCCGCGAGGGCGAGCAGGGAGGGGAGGCTCAGGGTGGAAAAGCCGGTCAGGCCCTGCCCGATGGAACAGCCGAGGGCGAGAGCGCCGCCGGTGCCCATCAAGAGGCCGCCGCCACCTGAGCGGAGCAGGTCGTTCGGTTTTTCAAAACTTCTCAGCTCGAAATCGCGGCTGGCCAGAGAGGCGGCCAGCGAACCGAGCAGAACGCCTCCCACCACCGTGACGCCGAATCCGGCGGAAATGCCGGTGGAGAGCATCAGGTATTGGATGGCGTCGCCGATCGGGGCGACAAAGGTCAGGCTCTCCACCCGCGCGGGCTCAAAATCGTCGTCTCCGAAATACCCGGTCACCAGCCACCCCAGCGGCACCAAGGCACCCACCGCCGCCGCGCCAACCGCCTGAACCGGTTTGCGCCATAGCCGCAACTTTGCCAAGGCCAGCCAGCCGAGTGCCGCCGCCACGAGCAGGGTTGGCCCCGCCCGCGACGGTGCCGCGCCGAGCCCGAACGATTCCAGCAAATCCGGCAGGCCCGGACGCGGAAGACCGGGCGAAACGGTGGTGGCTTCGGCCACTGGAAGACGGAGCGGGGCCAGCACGCCGGTCAGCATGGCGTAAGCGGAAATCCCGAGGCAGAGGAGCACCACCAGCGAGCGGAGATTGCCATCCGGCAACAACACGAGGGCGCGGGCGCCGCAGCCGCGGGCAAGGATCATGCCGTAGCCGAACAGAAGCCCGCCCAACGGCATCAACAACCAGGAGAAACCCGGTTGCAGGTAGATGGATTGCCCGGTGTCGATGTAGCCGGCCGCTTCCAGCGCCTGGGTGCCGGCGAGGGCGGTGGCCATGGCGAGAATCACGGCGGCGGCGCGGCGCGGATCGCCCTCCCGCCACCATTCGCGCAGACCGCCCGCCACGCAGAATTCCAAGCGTTGCCCGACCGCCCCGAAGGCGAGCCCGATGGCAAAACCGCCCCACAATACCCACAGCGTGTTGCTCATGTTAGTAAACCAACGGCAACCTCAATGGGAACGCTTGGATCCATCTCCCAGCTAGGCGGAGCCGGGAAACCACCCGTCCGGTCTTGGGAAAGCGGCCGCATCGGAAAGCAGGGATTACCGGCTGCCCCACGTGTCCTGGGCGATGGCGGCATACCAAGCCTCGGCGTAGGCGGCCTCGCGTTTGCGGAAATCGGCGGCTGCCCCCATCGGGCTGACCCCGCCGGAACCGGGCACCTCGCGCAATTCGCCGTCATGCACCTCGTAAACCCCGGCCACGGTGATTCCCCAATCGGGAGCGATCACGCTGTAGCAGGTGTTGGTCCACGTCGGCTCGGGTGGTTCTTCCCCGGCCAGATCGGCAAGAATGGCGCGGGCGGTTACCTTGGCCTGGGTGTTGGCCACAAAACCGGATTTCGGCATCGGCGCGGCCTGGGTGGCGTCGCCGATGACGTAAATGCCCGGCACCTGTTTCGATTCGAAAGTCCGGGGTTGGACCGGCACCCAACCGGATTCGTCGGTGACGCCGGCCCGGTCGGCGATGAACCCGGCTTTTTGCGGTGGCACGACATTGAGCACGTTGGCGCGGTGGATTTCGCCAAATTCGGTCTCCACCTCCAGCTTGTCCGCGTTGACCCGGACCACCCGCCCGTCATTGGAGCGGCCGACCCATTCGATCATGTCGCCGTAGTTTTCTTTCCAGCCTTCGAGGAAAAGCCCTTGTTTGGAGAAATTATCCTTGGCATCGAGTAGCAGGACTTTCGAGCGCGGCTTGTGGGTTTTGAAATAGTGGGCCACCATGCTGACCCGTTCGTAGGGCCCCGGCGGGCAGCGGAACGGATTGTCGGGCGCCACCAAAACGAAGGTGCCGCCGTCGGGCATCTCCAGAAGCTGGCGGCGGAGCAGACGGCTTTGCGGGCCCGGTTTCCAGGCGTGGGGAGCCTTGTCGGCGGCCTCGCGGCCGTAGCCCTCCAGTTCTCCCCAGCGGAAGTCGATTCCGGGAGACAAAATCAAACGGTCCCAGGAGAGACTGTCGCCGTCGGCCAGCCGCAAGCGCCGCCCTTCGGCATCGACATCCACGGCGGTTTGCGAAACGATGCGCACGCCGAGGCGGGAGAGTTCCCGGTAATCGTGCCCGAGGGTCTCAAATTCCCGCATGCCGCCCAAATAGAGATTGGTGAACGGGCAGGTGTAGTAGCGCTTTTGCGGTTCGACCAAGACCACATCAAGACCGGGAGAAAGCCGTTTCAGGTATTTGGCGGCGGTCGCGCCGCCGAAGCCGCCGCCGATCACCGCGACCCGTTGTCCGCCATGGGAACGATTTCCGTAAACGGGCAATCCGCCGGCGGCCAGAAATGCGCCGACTCCGACGGCGCCCATCCGTTTGAGCGCCTCCCGGCGTGAGAGTGAAAACTTTTTCATGGCTGTTGGGAGGGTTCTTCGGGGGTTGGCTTGAGAGCCGCGAAATAGCGGGCCACGGCGGCGAGTTCCTCTTCGGTGTAACCTTTGACTAAGCGGGGCATCACGGTGGCGCCGGGATACTCGTCGCGCTGGAAGGCCAGCAACTGGGATCGCAAAACAATTTCCGGTTTTCCCGCGATGGAGGGGATGCCGGTGCTTTCGAGCCGCCCGTCGGTGCCGTGGCAATTGGCGCAAGTCATGGCGATGGCGGAGGCGCGGTCGTTGGAAACGGGCACGATGTCCTCGCCGGATGGGTCCGCTCCGGCATGACGAAGGGTGAGGGCGAGCGCGCCGGCAAGCGCGGCCACCGCGATGGCAACGGTGGTCAGGCGCACGGGAACCCCCAAGGTTGGCGAACAACTGCTTTCATAAGCGGATAAACCATGCGCGGAGACGGGCACGGGTCAAGCACGGGTTGGGTTGAGCGGGGGAGTGCCAGAGTTTGCGTCGGGAAAAAACGCGGGCGGTTCAGAGCGTGGGTGGCTTGCTTCCCGCCTCCTTTTCCAACAACCTGCAACCGATGAAAGTATTGATTATCGGTGCGCATGGAAACACGGGACGTCGGGTGGTTCGCCTGTTGCAGGAAAAAGGCCGGCACCTGCCGGTGGCGATGATCCGTTCGCCGGAGCAGAAAGGGGTGTTTGACGAGATGGGCGTGACAACCGTTTTGGGCGACTTGGAGTATCCGGTCGATCACGCGGTGCGGGGTTGCGAAGCGGTCATTTTCGCGGCCGGGTCCGGCCCGAAAACCGGCAAGGACAAAACCGTCCTCGTGGACCACATCGGCGCGATCCGGTCCATGGTGGCCGCCGCCATGAACGGAGCCCGCCGCTACGTGATGCTTTCCTCCTACCGGGCCGACCCGGGAAGCGGGTCTTCCATCCGCCACTATCACCGGGCCAAGGGGTTGGCCGACCGGTTTCTCGCCACCCAAGCGGAAGTCATGCCGGAAAGCCTGGATTGGACCATCATTCGTCCGGGCGGATTGACGGACGAACCCGGCACCGGTCGGGTTTCCGTGCGTCCGGGGGATTCCGATAACAAAACATCACGGGAAAACCTGGCCGCCGCCCTGGTGACTGCCCTTGATGAGCCGTCCACCATCGGCAAAATTTTCGAACTGTTTGACGGGGAAACACCTTTGGCCGAGGCACTGCGGACGCTTGCCTGATCCCGGCCCGAACTTCCCCCGCGTGGCAACGGCCTTGACCGAAGATGGATTTCCCAGTGGCATCGGGCCTTGACCGATGATTTTTGTGCCCGCGTGGCATCGGGCCTTGACCGATGATCAGTTTCACACCCTTTCTCACCGATTTTTCTCCGGAAGGGTGAGGGTGTCCGCCAATATGTGATAAACTGTATTCAGCCTTGCCAAGACGAACGCGGGCGACTTTTTGCTTTTTAGAAATTTAACGGTTTTTATTTATGAATTTCCAACATTTCCGAATTCGCGGCCTTTTGGCGACTGTTCTTGTTTTCGCGGGTTACGCGCCCGCAGCGGCGGCGGAGAGGGAGCCTCCCCGCAACCGGTTGGATTCCGGCTCGCGCACGGAAGTTTTCACCGGACTGGACGTGCTGGAGCGGGAGGGTTTCGCCAGTTTGCGGGGCCGCAATGTCGGTCTGATCGGCAACCATTCCTCCATCAATCGGGAAGGGCGGCACCTGCTTGATCTTCTGAGCGGGGATTCCCGCATCAATCTCGTCGCTCTCTTTTCTCCCGAACACGGGTTTCGCGGAACCGCCGACGAGCGCGTGGCCGACGGGCGCGACGAGGAAACCGGGTTGCCCATTTTCAGTCTCTACGGCGCCACCCGGACGCCCACCGACGAATCCCTGCGCGGAATCGACACGGTCATTTTCGACATTCAGGACATCGGCGCCCGCTTTTACACCTACATCTCGACGATGGGGGAGTTCATGATCAAGGCGGCGGAGAACAATATTGAATTCATCGTGCTCGACCGTCCGAACCCGATTCAGGGGAACTGGTTTGACGGGCCGATCCAGGACCGCGATCTCGTGGGGCGATTCACCTCGTTCCGTCCCATGCCGATCGCCCATGGCATGACGGTCGGAGAGATCGCGCTCTTTTACAAAAAGTTTTTCGACATCAAACCGCGGCTGAACGTGGTGAAAATGGAAGGCTGGCGGCGCGAACTCTATTTTGACGAAACCGGCCTCCCCTGGGTCAATCCATCCCCCAACATGCGCTCGGTGGATGAGGAGTTGCTTTACACCCTGGTCGGCTTGGCCGAGGGCAACAAGGATATCTCCGTGGGCCGGGGAACCGACCGGCCTTTTGAATACATCGGCGCTCCCTGGGTGGACGGCGCGGCCTTGGCGAAAAATATGAACAAGCGCCGCCTGCCCGGGCTTTGGTTTATGGAGACCACGTTTGTCCCGATGGCCATGGACGTCACCGGGCGTCAGAATGTGCGCTACCCGTTTACCGGCCAAGTGTGCAACGGCGTGCGGGTGGTGATCACCGACCGTCACGCGGTGAGCCCGGTCGAGGGCGGCATCCATTTGCTCGACGCCTTGCTGGAAATCCACCCGAACCGGTTTCGGGTGGACCAACTCCGGGGGTTGATCGGCGCCCAATGGGTGATTGACGGCCTGCGCCAGCGCACTTACCCGGGACCCATGGTTGAACGCTGGCGAAATTCAGAGGAGTTCAAGGAATTCGCCGAACGACGCGCCCAAGTTTTGCTTTACTGACCCAATCCGAACCTGAATCCGGCAATGGACGAGAATTCTTGAAACGCTAATCCCCGGAAATTGGCGCTAAAGAATCAATCCACCCGTGCCACCCGCAACCGGAGGAAACCTTGCCCACCGGTTTCCGCAACCGCGGACGCGCGCACCCGCTCAAAGTCGCCTTCTTCTCCGATGACGGTCATGTCCACCGTTTCCGGTCCGCCTCTCCACGTGAGCAAATCGTCGGAATACTCGACCGTGTAAACCAAATCCGACGCTTGCCTCCGGCGTGGAAACGCCAATTCCAGCCTCCCGTCCCGCCAACCTTGCGCCGGCAGGGCGGTTCGCGCCGGTTCAAAAGGGGTGAGGCCGAGGGCGTAGCGCAGCAGGTTGGCGATTCCTTCCCCGGTCGGATCTCCCGTCGCCCGCGCGGTGGCGGAACGCCTGATGACAAAGGGCGTGAAATGTTCCCGCTGCCAATCTTCGAAACGGGTGATCGGCGCGGGAGTATCGAAATCCTCCGTTTCCGCCAGCCGCCACGTGTCACCGCCGTCGTCGGAAAGAATGACCATGCGCCGCTGGTAGCGGTGCTCCGGGGCCTCGTCCATCGACCAGTTGAAGTGACTGAAGGAAACAAACAGCCGCCCCAGCCGGTCAACGGCCAGCTTTTGGTAATAGATGGCATACCGTTCGCGCTCGGGGGCGACCAACAGTTTCGGCTCGGTCCAGTCCCCGCCTTTCGGTTTCCGCTGGTGGGAGAGCCCGGCGTAGTAGGATCCGGTAGGGAAAAATTCATCCGGGTTGCGCCACTGGCGGAAAACCAGGTGAAGCGTGTCGTCGGGATCGCAAATGAGGGAGACATAGGTTTGGCCGCCGCGGTCCTCGCCGTTGGTCGCGCGCCAGCCGCTGCCCCAGACCGGTTCCGGGTCGGTCCAGCCGCCATAAACGTTTTCCGGTTCCAGACTGCGCAGGTAATAAAAGTTCTGGCCGTGGTGGGAGCCGGTCACCAAATGGAGATAGCCCTCGCTGTCCATGACCACGCCCGGGCGGTTGTGGGAATTATTGACCGGCGGGGCATAAGCCACCAGCGTCTTCGGCCCGACCGTGCGGGTGGCATGATCGTAAACAGCCGCGTAGGTCGGCGTGCCGGGGAGGTCCTCCAGGGTCGGTTCGATCCAGAAAAAATGGGTTTTGCCATTGCGGGTGGCGGAAAAATTGGAGCCTCCCGAATGCTGGCCGATGGAGAGGAGTTCGTTATTGATGAATTGGAGCGGCGGGATGATCGGTCCCTGGATGCCGATAGTCGGCTGAAGAACGTAAAACGCGTGGTAGGCCGCCCAATTACTTGGATGCTGGGCCACTTGGTTGCGCGACAACAGGAAAAACGGCGCTCCGTCCAGCTCGTTGTGTCCGCTGTTGAACTCCATGGCGAAATCACCGCCGTTGTTCATTTCCCGCACAGCCCAGGTGCGGCAGTAATCCTCCGAAAAGAGCAACAGGTTGCGGATTTGCCCGTTGGTGAGCTGAATTTTCAAATACATGTAAGCGCGGTCGTCCCGGTCAAAAGCGAGCCGTTCGGTGATCCAGCCGGCCCCGCGCACGGTGCGGGAAAAGCCGGGATAGGCCTGGCGCACGGCATCGAGAAAATCGAGTTCCACCCATTCGCCGTTTTCCAAGGTGTGGATGAAGGCGGTCTCGTCCATGTCGGTTCCCCGGCTGCGGATATAGGGGCGGTTGCGGCTGTCGAAGGCGGGGATGTTTTGGGTGTGATCCGGATTGTATCCAAACAGATCGGACGGCTCCCGGTCGATTTCAAGGCGAAGGGGAAAGGTCACTTCGCCGGGCGGGGGCGGATCAAGCGGTTCCCCGACCACCGCGCCCGCGAAGACCGTGACGTCGTCGAGAAAAATCCGCTGGTCGTGGTTGGCGAACACGCTGAAGGCGAAACCGCGCACCGGGCCGCCGCCGGCCGCGCCGCGGGCGAATCTGTAACCGGCGGACAAACGTTCCCCGTCGATCCAGACGTCGGCCAAGCCGGGGGCCAGGGTCGCCCCGGTCTCGTGATAGGTCACGGAATTCGGTCCGTTGTTGACCACGAAGTCAATCCGGCGGGTGTTGTTGACGCCGTAGAAAGCCTGGGGACCGGTGTCGCCGGCGGGAACGGAGCCGTTGCGCAACCGCAAAACCTGCGCGCGGTTGTCCCCGGAGAAATTGCCGTTTCCGGCGAAAAGCTGGATGGTGAGCTGGCTGGGGTAATCCGGATCGTCGGGTTCGTGAACCAGGAAGCCGAGGGTGACGACCTGCTCCTCGAAAAGGTGGAGAGCCTGCAATACGAGGGAGGCGCCGGCCGGACTGGCGTCGCGAAACTCCAAATACCGGTTGTCCGTTCCCCGGCCGAACAGGTTTTCGGTGTCCAGGCGCAAAATCGCTTCATGATCCGGATGGGCGTCGGAATTGTGCGAAGTCCACGGCGGCGTGGCCGGGGCGGTGCCGGGTGTGGCGGAGAAACCGTCGTGAAACAGCGTAACCGGTTCGGCGGTAAGAACGGCGGCCGCGCCGAGCGCGGCAAGGATGGAGAGAAGCCTCATCATAAAACGTGATTTCAGATCGAACGCGCCGCCATGGCGGCGCTTATTCCCAGGTCAAAATGAAGCGGTTGTCTTCCCACACCGCGCCGTTCCAATCGACCGCGCGCGCGATGGAATACTTTTGCCCCTCCGCCGTGGCGCAATCCTCCAGCCCGGCCGCGCAGAACGGGTGGTAAAAGAAGTTGCCGCGGATGCGCAGGTTTTCCGGCCAGTCATCGCCCCCGCCGGTGGTGCTGACCCGCAGCCACCCCTCCTGCACCAGATTGAGCTGTTTGGAGGGCACCGCGTAATAAAACGCGTTGTTGATTAAGTCGATGTTGCTGGCGTCGCGCGATCGCACCTTGAAGGGCGGGCCGCTGGTGTTTTGCACGACGTTGCCCCGCACCACCGAATCGCTGGTGCGGCCAAAGTAAAAGACGTGCATCCTGTCGAGATATACGGGATCTTTCCCGTCGATCACCCCGTTGTGGATGTCGCGGAAAATGTTGTTTTCCACCAGCAGGTTTCTCGACGAGCGGGGCTGCAGGGTGCCGCCGGTGTAAAACGGGTGGGGGCCTTCGCGGGCGGTTTCTCCGGGGAAAAAATACGGGCCCTGCTTTTCAATCAGGTTTTGGCGGAAAACCAGGTGGTCGTCTCCGCGCGGCAGGTAGGCGAGGGTGTAGAGAATCTCCATTTGCCAATGCCGAAAGTGCAGGTTTTCGATGAGAATTGGCTGGCGGGCGGGGCGGACCACGCAGATGGCCCCTTGGACGGCCTCCGGATCGCTGGTGTAGCCACCCGGGCCGAAAACCGCGAGATGGCCGGAGCCGTAGGTCGATAGAATCAGGCCCTTGGGCAAATCCCACATCAGGGCATAGCGGCCGCGGGCGGCGTTGCGGTTGTCCATCACCTCGTTGCGCATCGCTTTTTCCGGGGTGAACGTTTCGCCTCCCCGCAACAGAATGCGAAAACCGGCCGCCTCCGGGTCGATTCCCGCGATTTCCTTTGCCCGG
>PXDN01000375.1 GCA_003566375.1 Opitutia bacterium | reverse complement strand
CGTCCGGTGCCCCGTCGCCGCGTCGAAGTGAAAGGCGGGGAGTTCCAAAACCAGCCGGTTTTGGCAAAACGCGGCCAGCTCCTCCATTCCCGCGACCCGTTCGCGGGCGGCCGCCCACGCCGCCGGGCTCTCCTCCGCCACGATCACCTCGCGCGGATCGAGCGAGGTCAACACCGGCAGCAGATCGACGATCTCCGCTTCGGAGGCCAGCTCGAATTCCCCCGTCGAGAGATCCATCCACGCCGCGTTCAGGCGGTCTCCGCTCCAGTCGAGGGCGACGATGAAACGGTTGTGTCCGGCCTCAAGGTGGTTCGGCTCCAAGGCGGTCCCCGGGGTGATGACGCGCGTGATCGAGCGCTTGACCAATTTGCCCGGACGCGGGGTTTCCACCTGTTCGCAGATGGCCACCTTTTTGCCGGCCGCGAGAACTTTTCCGATGTAGGATTCGGCCGCGTGGTAGGGGATGCCGGCCATCGGGTAGTCGTTCCGTTTGGTCAGGGTGATGCCGAGGATGGCCGCGCCGATCTCGGCGTCCTCGTGAAACATCTCGTAAAAATCGCCCAGCCGGAAGAGGAGCAAGGTATTGGGAGGCAGCCCTTGTTTGGCCTCCAGGTATTGCTCCATCATCGGCGTCGGTTTCGCTGCTTTGGCCATGGACACGAGCAGAACAGAAAAACCCCGCCCGGCCAAAGCCCAAACTTCACGGGGTGGCGCGCATTGATCGGAAAAAACGGTTTCCGGCTCGCGCCGGGAACGAAGGATCCCCCACAATGGCGGAATGGACAAGGCCGCTGTATTGGAAGCCGTGATCGGGTTGTTGCGGGAGGATTTGCGCAAATCGGTGAACGCCTCGCGCGAGGCCGCCGACTACGCCACCCACGAGGAGTCCCGCGCGGAGTCGAAATGGGACACCCAGGGGTTGGAAGCCTCCTACCTCGCCGCCGGGCAGGCCGGGCAGGCCCGCCAGTGGGCCGAGGCGGTTACCGCGCTGGAGGGCGCGCGGGACTCCTTGCTGCGACCGCGGATGGATATCGGCAACGGGGCGCTGGCGGTCTGTGATTTCGGCGGGAAGGAGGAGGTTTTTTTCTTCGCCCCGGTGGCGGGCGGGGTGGTGGTTTCGGTGGAGGGAACGGAGGTGACGGTGATCACGCCGCAATCACCGCTGGCCGGCCGGTTGGCCGGTTTGCGCGCCGGGGACGCCCTTCCTCCGGGACCCGGCGCGGCGGGCCGGGTCACGCGGGTGGAGTGAAACCGGACGGTTTGGCGTTTGAAGCGAACGGGCGACACTCCCGCCCGGCGTGGCAGGAAGACCGCCGCTCCATAAGGTTGATCTGGCGAAATCACGGTGTTCGTAAGGTGATTTTTTGGTTGGACCATGCGGAATTCGCTTTTTTTCGTCCGCCCATTAGGTGCATGGTGGGGTTATGCCAACCATGCCGTGATGACCGCCGCCAGTACCAAACCGAAGTTCGATCATTTCAAAGGATATCCCCGAGATGGGCGGGATGAGATGTTTGGCCGCGGCCGAAAGGGGGAGTCGGCGCTCCGTTCGTTGGTGGATGCCTTGAACCGTTGTGGAAAAGCGGATCTCAGGGCAAGGCAGGCGCGCTTGGATCGGGGTGTGGCCGAAATGGGGCTGTATTTCAACCGGGCCACCGTTTCCCACGGCTCTCCCGCTCCCTCCTGGCGGCTGGATATCGTTCCGCGGGTATTGCCGTCCGGCGAATGGGATGTTTTGACGCGGGGGGTGATCCAGCGGGCGCGGGTGATGAACGCCTACATTGAGGATTTGCACGGTGACCAGCGCATCTTGCGCGACCGCGTCATTCCGTGCGGGGCGGCTTTGCGGGATCCGGCCTTTCACCGTTCGTTCAGCGGTCTCCACCGCGGGAACGGCGGGGCCTGCCTGTTCGGGGCGTTTGATCTGGCGCGTTCGGCCGACGGCGTTTGGCGGGTCAGCGACCATCACCTCGGCACCCCGTTCGGGGTTTCCCACGTGTTGCAAAACCGGCGGCTGCTTTCGCAGGTTTTTCCGGAATTGTTCGCCGCCATGGATGTCGCGCCGGTGGCCGATTTCACCACCCGGTTGGCCGAACTTTTGCGGGCGAGGGCGGCGTGCCGCAATCCGCACGTGCTCCTGCTGACCCAGGGAACTCCCGACCACGCGTTTTTTGAAGAAGGATTTTTGGCCCGGCATCTGGGCATTTCCATCGCCCGTCCCGGTGATCTGCTGGTGCGGGAGAACGGGGTTTTCCTCAAAACCATCCGCGGCTTGGAACGGGTCGATGTAATCTACCGGCGGCTGGACAGCTCGGCCATCGACCCGGTTTCCGTGCCCAACTCCGGATTCAGCGGAGTGCCCGGCTTGGTCAACGTCGTTCGCAAGGGGAATGTGGAGGTGATCAACGGCCTCGGAGCCGGGGTGGCCGACAACCGGGCGCTGTTTCGCCACATGGAGCGGTTGACCGCTTTTTATCTCGGCGAAAAACCGTTTTTGAAAACGGTGGAAACCTACCACCTGGGCGACCCCGACCAACGGGAGATGGTTGCGGAAGAGGCGGACCGCATGGTGTTCAAGCCGGTTCAAGACCACGAGAGCATATGGCGGCGGCTCGGTTGGCGAATGAAACCGGGAGACGGTCAGGCGGCATGGCGTCGGCTGGCCCGGAGGCATCCCGAGTATTTCGTGGCTCAACCGCTGCCGGAGTCTTCCCGCTTGCCGTGTTTTGAGGCGGGTGGTTTTCAACCGGTGGAAATGGCGCTGCGGGTTTATTTTCTGCTCGGCGATGACCCGATGGTTTTGCCGGGCGGGTTGTCGCGGCGAAGGGAGGAGGGGCACCGGCCGCGCCGCGCCACCGTGGTCACCGCGGTGAAAGACACCTGGGTGCCGCAACAACCCGCGGCGCCGGGGAGGGCAAACCCGCGCCCGGTTGCCGGGGGCTCGCGGTTTTCCATCGGCAGCCGAACGGCTGACGCGTTGTATTGGGCCGGTCGTTACGTGGAACGGGCGGAAAGCACCGCCCGCCATTTGCATATTTTGGAAAATTTGCGCTGGGATCAGCTGGGACGGGCCGAGAAACGCGCGCATTGGCCGTTGTTGCGGGCGGTGGCCTCCGCCACCGGCCAAACCGCCGCGGCCGGCCAACGCCGCCCGCCCCGCGACACCCTGCCG
>PXDN01000392.1 GCA_003566375.1 Opitutia bacterium | reverse complement strand
CTTCATCCAGCAATTTCCGCCGCACCTGCAAGTCGGCGGCGTTGAGCAAAGCCAGCGGGGCCTCCTCGCTGAAAGGGGCGTTTTGCACCATCTGGGTGAAGTATTCGACCGCGCGTTCCCGGCTGCGGAACCCGGGAATGCGCCAAAACAGCCGCAACCGGGCGCCCTCCTGAAGCGAACGGGCGATTTCGAACTGGTGGCGGATGACTTCGTCAAAACCGGGATAATCGGGGTGGTTGGCGATGATGGCCTGAAACTGGTTAAACGCGTGATTCCACTGCTTGCGCTCCTTGCGCAGGAGACCGGATTGGAAATGGGCTTCGGCCGCCAAGACGGACCCGGGGTGATGACGCGTGACCCGGCGGTAGTGCCGAATGGCCGATCCGGAACGGCCGGCCTCCTGCGCGGAACGGGCTTGGTTCATCCTGTCGAGTGCCTCGCGGGCTTCCTCCTCGCCGAGCGACTCGGCCAGTTGCTCCCGGTTCACCGACCAACCGGTGTCGGGATCCCATTCCATGCCGGCGGCGGCCTGGACGGGAAGCAGACAGGCGAGGAGGGCCAACAGGGCGAACAAGCGTGCGGTTGACGTGAAACTGGTGCGGGTGGATGGCATTGGATGTATTGGCAAACGACTAGGGAAATCCATTCGGGCGGTTGGGACAAGACTTCAATGCCAGCGGATGAGGGAAGCCGCCCAAGTGAGACCGGCGCCGAAAGCGACCATGAGAATCAAGTCGCCTTTCTTTACCTGGCCCGCCCTCACCGCCTCGTCGAGGGCAAGGGGGATGGAGGCCGCCGAGGTGTTTCCGTAGCGGTCGATGTTAACGGCAAATTTCTCCATCGGCATTCCCAGCCGGGAGGAGAGGAGTTCTATGATGCGGACATTGGCTTGGTGGGGAATCACCAGGGCGACGTCGGAGGGCTGGAGATTGTGTTCGGCCAGAATTTCCAAAGCGGCTTTTTCCATCACCCGGACGGCGATTTTGAACACTTCCTTGCCGTTCATTTTGAGAAAATGCTGGCGGTCGGCCAAGCTGGCGGGAGTGGGGGGGCAGAGGGCGCCGCCTCCGGGCATGTAGAGGATTTCGCCTCCCCGCCCGTCGGAACCGAGGGTGGTGGAAAGAACGCCTTCGCCGGTGTTTTCCCCCCGGCTGAGAATCACCGCGCCGGCGCCATCGCCGAAGAGCACGCAGGTGGAGCGGTCCTCCCAGTCTATGATGGAGGAAAGTTTTTCCGACCCCACCACCAGGGCGTGCCGCATTTTTCCGGAGCGCAACATGGCGGCGCCGACCTCCAGCACGTAAAGAAATCCGGAGCAAGCCGCCTCAATGTCCATGGCTGGAACGGGGCGCAGCCCGAGCCGGTTTTGGATGATGCAGGCGGTGGAGGGAAACGGCATGTCCGGCGTGATGGTCGCCACCAGCACCAAGTCGATCTCCTCCGGTTTCACCCCGGCGGCGTCCATGGCCGCCCGGCTGGCGTGAATGGCCATGTCGGATGTCAACTCCTGCGGCGCGGCGATGCGGCGTTCGCGAATGCCGGTGCGGGAAAGAATCCATTCATCGGTGGTGTCCACCATGCGGGTCAGATCCGCGTTGGTCAGAATGCCCTCCGGAGCGTAAGAACCGGTGCCGCTGATGAGAATCGGGATGTTTCCGCTCATGCGCGGCCGCCCTCCGTGGCATCGAGCCTTGCCCGATGATCCCGGCGTCCCGTGGCATCGGGCCTTGCCCGATGATCCCGGCAATCGCCTCCCGTGTCCGCGCGCGGGATGCGCTCCGTGGCATCGAGCCTCGCTCGATGAACCCGGCGTTCCATAAGTAGTCGCGGAAGGATGCGGCTGGATAAGATCATGTCATCGTTGCCTGGGAATGAGTGGAAATAAAGGTTGAATTCATTACCGGGAAGAGAGCCTGTTCAATCAAAAAGAGCAGACCCTACCGGTTTGTCGAGTGAGTTGGGCTGGGTGGCTTGGTGGCGATGTCCACTCTCAGCAGGATGTCACCGGGGTAAAACCTCTTCCGTTTGCGGTGGATTTTGCGCACGCGCAGTTCCCCCCGGTCCAACTCGACCAAGCGGCGGCCGGGCCCGGGCAAAAAACTGCCGGTGTTGACCACGGTCAAACCGGACTTCAGCCAATGGCCCGGGAAATGGGTGTGGCCGATGACAACCGCCCGGGCGGCGGGTTGGAACCGGTCCGCGAACTCCGCCGCCAGCGCGGGGGCTTTGCGCCAGCTTTGCAGAACGGGCCACGCCCGGTGCGGCAGGCCGAAATCCTTGACCAAATGCCGCAACCAGCCCCGCCGGGGTGGCTGGTCCCGGGATTGGGCTGGTTCCAGGCGCAGGCAAGCCATTCGCGCCGCCTCGAGGCGTGACGCCAGGGTCCATTCGGCGGGATTTCCACGTTTGGCCAATTCCTCGCCGTGCAGGGTTTCCAGGATGGCCGAATCGCGCCCCCACGGGGTGATGTTGGAGAACAGAGAGTGCCCGTGAAAAACCAGCACGCCCCCATTGGCGGGGGAGGCGAAATCTTGTCCGGAAATGTCCGGATCATGGTTTCCGTTTAAGAAGACCGGTTCGGTGCCCAACCGCTCGCACAACTCCCGCAATCCGGAGACCATGGCGGCGGCTTGCTCCCGGACCTGGGGATACCGCAGCTCGGCGGTGTCGCCGTTGAAAATCACCCCGGCGGCTCCGTCGAGCAAGGGGGCCGCCTGCTCCGGCCCGCGGATCAGCGAGGCCCGGTGCGCCATGTGCAAGTCGGAAAGAATGCGGATGGGAAAATCGGTTGCCATGCCCAAACCACCCAGCATGGTTCCGCCGGAGGGTGAAGCGAAGGAAAAAGCATGCGGCTGCGGGCGGAGGCTCCGTCTTGGCGGTGGCTGGTTTCACGATGGCGGGCAGCGGAATGGTTGGCTGCATGAAACATTAGACAGGGCATCGGCGAAAACGTCACGATCCCGTTTGAGATAATCGGACCGGGGGCAAGAAGACGTCAGGCAAAAGACGTCATGTCTTGTATTTTTGACAAATGGAGGGAAGTCGTCGAGAAGACTCACTCCTGATGGCGTGAAAGTTGCGGCTTCAGTTTCCGGGGGCGATTTACCATCCTCCTACGCCAAAGGCTTCGGCGGGACATGTGTGATCAATCGCGGGAATTCTCGCGCCAATGAATGTGTT
>PXDN01000019.1 GCA_003566375.1 Opitutia bacterium | reverse complement strand
TGGAACCGGCGGAAACGGGGGCCGGGAGCCGTTTTCGGATGAGCCGCTTTCCAGGGGGTGAATCGTTGCCCGAAAACGACTCCCGACCTGGGGTGTTCAATTTGCGCCTGTATTTCCGCCCCCACCGGTCCTGCACCTATCACACCAAAATCCCGGTGAAAAACCCCTTCCAATGGTGCTTAGGCGACTTGTTTGGCCTCACGTTGTCCTATTCCTGACAGAATCAATTGCATGATGGTTTCCAGCAGGCCGGGACGGCGGAGTTGGCTCTTGGTGGTGGGCAGCGGATGGCCGGTCTTGCTTTGGTGGCGATCGTGACGGACGGCCCAGGCGAGAGGCCAGTGCTCCGAAAAAGCGGCAGCCAGGTTGGCCAGACTGCCGCCCAAAACGAGGTCCACGTACTTGGCATCGGCGAGATTCGGCAGCAGGAGCACTTCCGGGCGCATGGCCTGGACGTATCGGGTCAACTTCTTCGTACCGACTTTGCGACGCAAGTCCTGTTTCGTCGAACCGAAACGCTGTTCCAGCAGATTGTTCGTCCGCGACACGACCAAAGGCTCCGCATGGCCTTCCAGGGGAATCACGTGTCCCACCAATTGCTGGCGGTAGGTCTCCAGGTAGTCCAACACCACCTTCTGATCGCGACGGCGCTCGGCATCGGTTTCGCAGGCGATTCGCGCTCGCAGGACTTCTTGCCATTGCTTCAGACGTTCCGGGACGGCTTCGATTTCTGCACGTGTTTCGGTCGGCCCGCGGCCGCGCAGCAGATGCTCTGGGGAACTGTTCAACCGCAGCACTTCGCGGAGTTCCGCGAACAGGGCGGCCGCTTGTTCCAAACGCTCCGCCGCCGCCACGGCCGCCGTGTCTTCTTCCAGGGCGGACAAGTGCCGCAAGATCGTCGCTAACGTCGAGAAGTCCTGTCGCGGAAAATTCTTCGTTGCCAAGAGCTTCTTCAACCACTGGCCCAAGCGGCGGGCACGGCGGTAGAAGGCCAGGCTCGGCAAATCGAAGGGAAAATACTCGCCGCACAAATCCGCGCCGAAGTCGTCCAGCCAACGCAGCAGGAGATAGGCCACCATCCGCCGCAAGGCACCAAATCCAAGTCCTTGGCTCCCTCGGGATGGGAAAGCAATTCCTCCATCCGCTGCGGCGAAATGGGCGATTTCCCTCGACGGTTCCAGCGAACGATGTCTTTCCGCAAGTTCGCCAGGGCCGGGCGAGTTTTGAGCCGACGCACGGCCTGAGTCAGTTTCGTGTGTGGTTTTTCGCAGAGCTTGGTGCCCACATTCTCCAGGAAATGGTAGTGACAAATCAGGTCCGGCACGTCGGGAATGACGGCCTCTTTGGCCTGCCGGATGGTCGGACTCAAGTCGTGCATCACGGCCACCGGCGAGCCTACACTTTCGACGCAAGCCTTCAGGAGTTGACTGATTTCGCCCACGTTTTCGCTAGTCATTTTCGCCGCCTGGAGGGTCCAGGACCGGGGAGCCGCCACGATGGCGAACAGGACCTCGGTTCCCGGCTCGCACGTGCCATCCAGGTGCATCGCGTAGCCGCCGTCCTCCTCCAACTGAGCGCGCAAGCCCGGAAGCCGGACTTGATGGACGGCGGCCAGGCCGTCGAGAAACGAGTGGCTCAACAAGCCGACGGCTGAACGCGGTAAAGTCAGTCCCCACCGCTGTTCCAACTGTTCCAGAATCTCCGTATCTGGCTTCAGGTCGCGGAACCGAGCCAGTCCCACTTCGACGATCAGGTCGAACGCATAGTTGCCGCCCGGCGGAACGAGCTGCCGATAGCCGTCCCGAGGCTCCGTCCAGCCGCAGTCGGGGCAGCCTTTCTGCACGCGTCGCACGCACGGCCGCCCCAACATCAACCCCACTGGCTGATGGGTAGAGGTGCGGTTGCGACGCAAGCCGCGGCCACAATCGGGACAGGTGTCCTCGGGACTAACGATTTCCAACCGATAGCCCTCCGGCAGTTGGCAGGCCGCCGGCAGCCGTCCGCCGAGCTGAAGAACCAACTGAGCCCGCAGTTTCAAAAGGTAAAGAGCCCTTTTTTTAGGTCGATCTGGTAATGGTTCAAAATGGCTAGGATGTCTTGCTGGGAGAGCTGAATCTGCTGACGCGCCAGCCGCCGGGCCCATTGCTGCGGTGAGTTCTTGGGACGCTGAATGATTTCGACCAGCAGAGCAATGATCTGTTCCAAAGGCGGAAGCACCGGGGGCGATTCCATCTGCCGTCGGCGTTCCCGGCGGTCGGAGGCATCCTCCCGCGGAAAATAGACGAACCGCCCGCGAATCTTCTCGCGAGCCAGCCGCCCTTGCCGATAGAGTCTGCCCAGGGCGGGCCGGAGGTCTTTGAGAAGCAACAAATCCTGCAACTGTTCTGCATTCATTCCCGCTTGGCTGTTTTGCACCAAAGCGATCACCGTCTCCGTGAGCGAGCCCCATCGGCTGAACCGAATTTCACCAAAGTTCCACAGGCCGTGCTGGTCGAACTTGGGGATGTCGGCCAGCGTGTAGTAACGCGCATTGCAGTTGTAGCTCGTGCAATAGCCATGCCGCTGCAGCAATCGCCAGGCGGTCATGGTCGAGCACTGGGTGACCTGGAGTATTTCCTCCTTGGTAAGCACCTTTTTTCGCTGGAAGGCTTTCAAGAGATCCTGAAGTTGAAAGACTGGTGTCCGCATGGCTCCGTCCATTGTGCTATAGTAATAGGTTTAGCCACCACAAAAGTGATTAGAATATCACAAAGAGGCGAAAATGGCAAGTCCCTGGACACCTCGCTGAGCAAAAAATCGTCAAAATCGCAGGTATCTGGACAATTCGTGTCTCGTGAAACCGAGAAAAAGCGTGACAGGATCAGCCAGGAAAATTTCGTAACTACCGTGCTGTCAATAGGTTAGGGAAAGCTTCACCGGGATTTTGGTGTGATAGGTCCTGCACCGGTGGAGGCCGGGTTTGGCGACTACCGCGCCCGCCGACGCAAGCAACACCCGTTGGTCTGGTTTGGTAGCAGCTTTTTCGAACGTCCTTATCCGCTTCCCCCGCTGGTTTCCAAACCAGGATCCCCGGTGGGGAGCGAGAAGGAAGAAGAATACAATGAGACTCGCACAGCCGTGACCTGTGCCGCGCAGAACCGAGGCCAAGGGAGGGAACACCACGGAGTTGGGAGGGCACGGAG
>PXDN01000094.1 GCA_003566375.1 Opitutia bacterium | reverse complement strand
CCGGTCAGGCGCCCGCCTGTCCGGCTTGGCAGGGGAGCCGGATGCGCCACCTCATACAACGCTGAAAAGGGCACAGGTCACCCAACCCAAAACCTGACACACCTCACCATGGGCAGGTCGAAACCCATAACCCATTCCCCTCACCTGCGCCGGCCCCACTCTTCGGAGGCGAATTGGTCGATCAAACAATTTGATTCGTTCATCAGTGGTTAAAATCCAACATTTGAGTTTAATCAAAAGCCATAACCACCCGCAAGCGGAGAAAAAAGGCTCCCTCCGAAAGCGGGCCGCCGGGGGCCAGGAGGATTTCCGAATCCGGCGCAACCACGGAACCACCGCCGGGAGTCAACCTATCGGCCGGCGCCGGGTTCCAATGGCTCAAGTCCGCCGACCATTCCAAATAGAGTTCCAGTCCGGCTCCGGCCAAACGCGAATTGGCGTCATCCCAGACCAGCTCAGGCCCGTTGCGAAAGCCCAGGGCAAGGCGGCCATCGGTCAATCGAACCGGAACAGGCAAAACGGACCGGTCCGCCTTGCGGGGATCACCGCCCAAGGCGAATTTCAGCAAGTTGGCCACTCCGTCCCCCGCTGGCGCGGCGGTCGGGGAAGCCGCCCCGCCCTCCAAACCGTGGGTGACGAGCGTGAAATAATCGACGGGCCGCAAAACCGTGACGGTGCGGGAAACCGGGTCAGCCGTCAGACCCACCGAGTTGACCGCGCCATAGGTCAGCGTCGCAACCCCGGGAACGGCCGTGTCCACCGAACCGGCGATGGAGACCGGCAATGCGCCGTCGAACTCATCCACCGCCTCCGCGCCCGGATCGGTGAATTCGCTCCCCTGCTCCACCAGCACATCGCCGGGACCGACTAACGTCACCACCGGCGGCGCGGGCACCGTGACCCGCAAATCGGAAAGCCCGATTTGACGGGAAGCCCCCGTACCCGGACCGCGGTCGGAGGTCCAGGAAAGCTCCATCATTGCGCCGGGCGGAATGAACAATCCGCCAAAACGGTCCCGCTTGGCCATCCCGTCTCCTTCGGCGCTGCTGTAAGCGAGGGAGGAGCGGGGTGCCCCGTTCACCCGGGTGGTGAAATGCGGATACCGCGTTTCGGCCAACCGGTTCGCCCGTCCCCGGTATTGTATGTCCAAGGCCCGCACCGTTTTCCCGGAACGGTTCTCCACCTCCACCCACATGACAACGGTGCCGGTGTTGGCGGTGTGCTGGTATCCAAGAAGTGGATCGGCGGTGCTTCCCCGCTTGATCCCGGTGGCGGTGGTTCCCCACGCGCTCAGATCCAGCCGGTTGCCCGCCGAACCGTCCGCCGACAGTTCCCATCCCAAGGGCAACTCCCCCGTTTGCGCGAAGCCGGAAAAATCCTCCCCGTATCCATCCGCCAACAAACCCGGCACCAGGTGTCCGGGGGATTCGGTCACGGTTCCGGTCAAGGCCACCGCAAACGCATCCGCCCCGCCTCCGCTCACCACAAGGGAACCGGCGGCGGTGCCCGGAGCCAAATCCGCCCGCAGGCGGGCGCGCAGGAAAACCGCCGTCATTCCCTTAACCGGCGCCGGCAAAATGAGCGATTCGGCAAACGGGCCGTCGTCAAAAGCGATTTCAAAGCCGGCGGGCGCCTCGGCCACCAGCGTTCCCGTGTTCAAGTGGGTTCCCCACACGCGGAATCGTTTTTCCCCTCCCGGGCCCGCCCCGCCGCGGTAGCCCGGCAAACTCAACCGGTCCGGGAACGCTTCCAGCGCGGGAGCGGGCGCCGCCCCGTCCGGCCAGCCGGTCCAGCGGATGTTGTCCACCACCAGCTGCCGGAAATCGGAGAGGCCGGCGGCATTGCGGATTTCCAAGGTGAAATCTCCCTCCACCCCGAGGTTGTCGAGGGTGTAAGTCAGCACCGCCGCGCTCGAACCGGAAGCCGCCCCGAACACCGGGGAAACCCCGCGTGAAACGCCGTTGATCAACACCTCCACCTGACGCCCTCCGCTTCCGGAAAAAGCCTTGCGCAGGTCGATGGCCAGGCGGTTGATCCCGCCGGAAATGGGGTCGGACACGATCCGGCTTCCCTCGCTGAGGCCGCGCAGCAAAATGCCCCGCCCGTTGATCGAAAAATTCTGCTCGGAGGTAGCGTGAAAATACCGCCAGCGAATTCCGTTTTGCCCGATAAAGGAGCCGTCCCGGTAGGCGCTGCCGTAAATGAGCAAACGGTCGAACGTCTCCCATCCCCGCCCGCCCGCGCCGAGCAGGGTAACCCCGGCATCGTCATGGCCGAAACCGGGCGCGCCTGCGGTCAGCCGCCAATCGTGTCGGAATGTCTGAAAAGGGGGAGGTCCGGCGGCCGCGGCATCAACCGTGAAAACGGCGGTGCTTTGCCCCGTTTCCACGGTAACGGTGGCGGGAACGCTCAATCCGGGAAACGCGCGGTCGGCCTGCAACGTCACCACGGTATCGGTCACCGCCGGTTCGCTCAGGGCCACCACCCCGGACAAAGCGTCAACCCCGTCATCCATGGCCAGAACCGACCGGCTCACCATGACGTTCAACCCCGCCGGAGGCGGAGCCCCGGAAAACACGCGATCAACATACCCCGGATTATCCACAAAGGGATTTCGGTTGCCTTGATGCTCGGTAAACAGGATGTGGTTGCGCCTTCGTTCCGCGTCCGAAACGTCCCCCGCCCGATGCCAGTCCAGCAGGGTGGACAGTCGGCCGAAACGGGCCGGACCGGTGTCGGGATCATCCGACAACCGCAGATCGACGGTTTCCTCATCCCTGCCGTCGTAGCGGACTTGCATGTAAAACATGGCGCGGGCGATTTCCGCTTTTTCCACCGGGCGCGGCGCCCAGAGACTCCCCTGTTCTCCGGCCGGATCGTATCTCGCCTCGGGAGCGCCCGGCACGGGGGCCGCCGGATCGGTCGGGTGGTCCGGGCCGGGATCGTCAAAAATCCGGTTTCCGCGGGTTTGGTTCACCGCTTGGTTGATCGGCCGCAAATTAAACAAATCCGAAAACGCCGCCCCGCTCTGCCCCACGCCATAGGAACGCGGCCAAAGGTGCTCTCTTTCCCAGGACAGAGAGGTGATGTTCGGGTTTCCGCCGCCATTGGTGTCATCAGTCGGCAACGAGGCGCCGGTAAACACCTCGATCACCCGCGCCGGATTGTTGGGATCCCGGTCCAGCACCTTGAGGGCGTCCCAAGCGTCAAATTGAAACGCCCAGGTGTAGGGCTGAACCGTGTGATTGCGGATGATTTCGTGCAAAACCGTTTCCAACGCCCCGCCCGTCAAACCGAACGCCCGGTCGTAATATCCCGGCGGAGGGTGAAAGGGATCGTCCGCCCAAACGGGGCAAGCCGCGGCGGCCAATAAAGTCACCGCCCGAAGGCACAACCGGGAAAAGAAACGGGAAGGAATCACGGCCCACCATGCCGCTGAGTCACCCATGTGAAGTCAATGGCAAAGCCAGTTGCCCCCCTCTTGACAAAACAAGGAGGCCGCCCCCGGAAATAGACCGGAGGCGAGCGCGGAGCCGCCGGCAAGGAACTCGCGGCGGGTGATGCCGGTTCGTTTATTGATCATCATTTGTTTGCAAGATATGGCTTGTTTCCTCCCCCTGCAAGCATCATGCCCCTTCGAGGAGGTGGTCCGCAGAAGACTGGTTTTCCCTGCTTTTGATTCAGCGAAAGTGCCTGTTTTTTTCAACGATTCGAGCGTGGTTTTCATTGCATGCCGGTTCAATGTGGTGAATGGTAACCTAAATCCTAATCAAAAAAACGATATGAAGAAAAAATCCCCAGCGTTCACTCTGATTGAGCTTTTAACCGTGATCGCCATTATTGGCATCTTGGCCGCAATCCTGATTCCCGTGGTCGGTTCGGTGCGGGACAACGCCCGCACGGCCAAATGCATCTCCAACATCCGCGAATGCGGCTTGGGGGTTTTGATGCTGGCGGACACCAACGAATACCGATTGACAACTTTCGGCAGCGGAAGCGGCGGCCCGGGAGATTCTTACCAAGGTCGTCCCGGTCATCCGAGCGGCCGTTGGCCTTCCCAGCTTCTCTATTACAATATCGTTGAAGCCCGTGAGGTTTTGTATTGCCCGAACGCCAACACCATCCGTCCGGGCGACACCAATACCGATCCCGACTTCCCCCAGTCATGGAGTTGGCGCTCCTACGGCATGAATATGTTCGACGACGGACCTGATCCCAGTGAACGCTGGGCCCGCTTTGTCTCCGTTTTCGGGCAAGGTTATCAACAATACGAAATTAATTTTAACGCCATCCCGGAGCCCTCCCGTTTTATTTTGATGGCGGACAGCGTGGACCAGGATACAGTGAGCCGCTTCCGCATCGACCGCCCCACGTCGGGCGGCAACGGTTCCATTCACCTCCTCCACAACCGGCGGGCCAATGTCTTCTTCCTCGACGGCCATGTGGAAACCGCCGACGCCATTCGCCTTGGCGAACTCGGCATGATCAGCGGGCACGGACCCAACATGGAAGTCATCACGTTTCCGCAAAACTGATTCAGCCAATGGGTAAGTTGCTCTTGCCCGGCCTGTCTTTGGCAGTCGCCTGCTTTTCGGGAGCGGCGGTCGGTGAATTGTTGGCGGAGAACCCCGCGCAATTCGGCGACCCCTATGCCAGAGTTTTTTAATCGTCCGACCGACTGAAGTGCCCAGTTTTTTCCGTCATTGGAAAACGTTTTCCGTTTTATCAGGGATTTGCATGACCAATCCGGAGGTGCCTCTGGCCTGCCGCATCACCGGTCGGCCCATTACGGTCGAACTTTTGGCCGAAGCAATTGTTTTAGTCTCCCCCCTGCAACACCAGGGCGAGTCCATTCGCCTCTCCATGTCACTCCCCCGTCCGCCGCCGAAACAAGCCTTTGAGGTCATTCTGTAAGTGAAGCTTTATCCCTCGACACCAATGAGCGGGATAACCGCACAAAAAACCGTCCTTTCGAGGGATAAACCCTCTCCTACCGCACTTCTGCATTCTGCAAAAAGCCGGTTTTGTTCTGACTCCGTTCGGTTTTTATTTTTTTCGCTTTGTCCCGCCCGCTCAATCAGCAAAACTCGGCATCATGGGCAAATCCAATACCGATCCGCGCAAAGCCTGGCTCGCCGAAGCCAAATTCGTTTCCTGGTGGCTGACGTTTGACGACTTCGCCTGGCCGCATCCCGAACTCACCCGCAAATGGAAAGAGCGCGCCGCCGCCTTCCAACAGGGCGGCGCCAATGCCGTGGTCATGTTCGGGTTTCATTTCCGGTTCGATTACACCGGCTATTTCGACCGGGTTTTCGGCGTCTTGCGCGAGATTTCCCTCATCTGCCGCGACCACGGCCTGCGGGTGGTGGAACACCACTCGCCCACCCTCGTCCACCGCGCGCGGGGGGAAGCCGACCGCCGCGACATCCGCGAGCGCAATTTCCACCATGTGCCGTTCTACCCCGACAGCTGGGAGAACCAGTTTTTCAATGGCCAACCGATGGCCGACTGGCGGCAGATTTCAGCCCGCGACAACCAACCGGTCTTTTTCGAGCGCTACACCTGCGAATGCTTTTGCCCCAACCACCCCGGTTTTCAACAAGCCTGCCTGGATTACGCCGGTCGCCACTTGGAGGCGGTTCCGGTGGACGCCTGGATGTCGGATGATCTCCACTACCTGCCCGACGTTTACTCCTGCGCCTGCCGCCACTGCCGTGACCGCTTCCGGGATGAGGAAGGGCTCGACCTGCCGCCCGGCACCGACCGGAATTTTTGGGAAAACACCGAAAACCCGGACTACCTGCGCTGGATCGCGGCCCGCTACCGGTGGAACACCGACCATTACCGCCGCCTGCGGGCCTTTTTGCCAGAGGAGATTGCCCTCTGGGGTTGTGCCTCCGACGTCCTCGCCGGCCGGTTGACCGGCATGGGATTCGCACCCCAGCACTACGCGGCCCATTGGGACGCCGTGTTTCACGAGATTTACCACCTGCACCAGCCCGGCACCCACGACGCCGATATCGCCTCCGATCTCGCCGGTTTCGCCTCGGTCGCCCGGCATTACGACAAGCCGCTGATCGCCCTCTTTTACGCCAAATCCACCGGCGACGTTCCGCGCTGGCTGGAAACCACCGCCTTCCACCGCGCCCGCCCGTGGCTCTCCAGTCAGCCCCGCGACCCGGAGGCCGTGCGCGAGGAGGCGCTGCTGGCGAATGGATACGCCTATGATGAGGAAGCCGCCAACCGCCCGGTGGAAAATTCGGTGGAACTGACCTTCTCGGTCGAGGATCGCGACCGGCTCGGCGCCGCCGCTGATGATGCCTATGTAACCCCCTTCCGCCAACGCTGCCACGAACTCGTCAAGCAAGGCAAAATCCCCCACATCCGCTTCACGGATCTGGAATGAAACGGCCCGTATGGGTTTGGGTAGGGAAATCATGAGGGAAAGCACCGTCACGTTGAAAGATGTCTCGCGGGCCGTCGGTCTGCACCCGTCAACGGTTTCGCTATGCCTGAACAACAGCCCCAAGGTGGCCGGCAAAACCAGCGCGCGGGTGCAGGCGGCCGCGCGCCAAATGGGTTACCAACCGCACCCCCACTTGAAAGCCCTCATGCGCCACCGGCGGTTGGGCGGCGGCGAAAAAACGCCCCCCACGGTCGGTCTGGTCACCTTTTACCCCACGCGCAACGGATGGCGGGAACGGTTTCCCGCCACCGACAAAATCATCGCCGGGGCCCGCGACAAAGCCTTCCGACGCGGATTCCGCCTGGAGGAGGTCTGGATGCCGCTCGATCAATACACGGGGGAACGGGTCACGGAGCGGCTGGGCGAATCCGGCATTTCCGGCGTCCTGCTCACCGCCCTGCCCGAACCGCGGGAAAACTTGGATTGGCCATGGGAACAACTGGCCGCCGTGGCCATCGGTCCGAGCCTCCACAACCCCCGCCTCCACCGCATCCGCAGCGACCATTTCAAATCGATGTGCGTGGCCATGCGCGAGTGTCACCGTCTCGGTTACCGCCGCCCCGGGCTGACCATTCCCCACGAGGTTAACAAGCGCACGGATTTCCGCTGGATGGCCGGGTATTTGACGGGGCAATCGGAACTCGGTCTGCGGGATTGTCCGGAAATCCATTTCCCAATGGACTGGACGCGTGAATCCTTTTTGCAATGGTTTCGCCGCGGCCGACCCGATGTGATTTTCTCCACCCGCACGGATCAAGTCCTGTCTTGGTTGGAGGGGGAAGGACTCTCCGCGCCGAAGGACATCGGCGTGGTCACCCTCAGCACCCTCACTCCCCGCGGCCGCGTCTCCGGCATTTACGAACATTGGGAAACGCAGGGCGAACGGGCGATGATGGTCTTGGGAAATCTTTTGACGGAAAACGAGTTCGGCCCGCAGGACTCCCCCGTCATTTCCGTGGTGGCCGGCACCTGGGTCCCCGGCCAAACCGTCCGTCGGGTGGACAGCGGATAGTCGCCGTATTCTCCCGGAATTTATTTCGACAGGACCACCACCGAGCTGCGAACGCGGCGGGAACCGTCGAGATCAAAGGCCTGGTTGTCGGAAGGGTGATTGACCACCCCCTTGTCCCGCAACCACATGGTGGTGGAACCGCCTCCATCGAGATTCAAAGCCTCCACGCAACCCAGTTCGTGGAGAAATTCCGCCAGCTGCATAAGGGTGAGGCCCTCGGCGCGGCCGGGATGACGTCCATCCACGGCGATAAAGACCCCCACCCGTCCCGGGAGAAGTCCGACCGCGGTGCGCGGATGCCGCCCGCCCGCGTGCCGGCGGTCACGGGTGGAAACATGGGTGAACAGGGATGGATGAATTTCCCCCGCTTCAATCAACCGGTGTCCGCCCGCGAGGGCATGCCGCATCTCCGGCCAGTCCTCCGGCCATTCATCACCCGGGCGGTTCATGAAATGCCAGTTCCCTTCGTCATCAATGCCCATTGCCGCGCCGCCAACGAAACGCAATTCATCCGGTTCTTTCCGCAGGAAGGGAAGGATTTCCCCATCGATTTTGAAAATTCCGGAATTGGTGGAATCGCGCCCACCGTGCCCGAACCCCCCGTTAACGGCGGCGACCGCTCCGGCATGCCTGGCTATTTCCTCAACCAGAGCGGTCCGGCTTCCCGCGTGCCGGGCGGCGGCAAAACGGATTTCCACTCCAGGTTCGTCGAGATTCACCAGAAGCAGGTGCGCCACTTGCGGGGCGCCGAAAAGTTCACCTTGGTGGCGTTGGTAATAAACAACGCCATCGGCAACTTCCGTGCGCACCCAATCGGGATGCCGCAGAATTTCCAAACCCTTGGGTTCGGATAACGCGGCGCAACCCGAAACGGCGAGCACCAAACAAACGATCAATGGCAAAGGAAACTTGGAGGAAAACGCTCTCATGTGTTGGCAGGAAAACAAACCGGAACCCCGGTATTCAATGCGATGGAAGCCACGGAGGAATCACGCCGCGCGGAAAAAAAACCGGCGCGGGAATTCACTGTATCGACAACGGGATTAGTCACCAAACTCCGCCCGCCATCCGGTTCCGCCGGTACGGGCGCTTATTTCCGGCGGCGCATCAGGATGGCGCCCGCCAAAGCAACGGCGCCCAAAAGCGCCGCCCAGGTGGAAGGTTCGGGAATGACTTCAAGACTCAGGTTGTCCACGTTGAAACCGCTGGCGCTCGCGCCGGGGCTCCAAAAGCGCAAATCAACGAACGGCAGCGCGAGGGTTTGGCTTCCATTCAAGGATTCATAGGTGTCATCAATGGTCCCGTTTATTCCCACATCATAGGAGACCAACAGCGAATTGTGGTCCAGGGTGGCCTGTACCCGAATCCACACGGGATCGTCGCCGAGGTCCTCGTAGGAGAAACGGGATTGCCAGTTGGCGTTGTTGGCAATCAACCGTTCGCGCAACCCGAGTCCCCCTGAGTAGAAACCGAGTTCGAGAATGTGGTCCGAGGTGGTGTTGCCACTCCGCAACCCGATGGTGTTGGCCTGCGTGCCGAGGCCGTTGTAATGTATGTCGGCGGTGAGCACAAGCGGGTTGGCCGCCGTGGGCAGTATGGAAAATCCGTCCCGCCAAACATTCGGCGCGGTTGACACCGAACGGTCGTGGAACCCGGAGGGACCGGGGTTTCCGAAGGCGGCGTCCAAGCTGCCGCCTCCGAGAATCCAGTTGGCATCCATGGCCGCCGTGTCGGCGTAGTTGAATGGTTCCGACACGATGGTCTGACCGTGAAGGGAGCCGGCGGCCGCAACCGCCGCGGCGGGAATCAGGGAACAAAGGATGTTTTTCATGATTGTATTGGTTGTTTGGATTAGGAATGTCCGTTGCAAAATGGTTTACAATCCGGCGACCGCCACCCGGAGCCGCATGAAACGGCGGGTGTGGCCGTCGCTTGACTCCGTGTCACGGTAAACCACGGTTTCGCGACCGATTTCGGTGTCGGTGGCGGAGGAGACTCTGACGGCGGCCTCCGCATCCCATGACACCAGATCGCTGGAAACCTCCACGATGTAGTCAACTCCATCGGGAGCCGGCGCCGGCCGGGAGTAAGTGAGCGTGGCGAACTCCTCACCGCGAATGTTGACCGGTTCACCGGAAGCCGTTTCCACCTCGAAAGCGACAAGCCCGTTGTTGGTGTGCATGGCGAAAAACCGATCCTCCCCAAAGGCCACCGCTCCGGTTCCACCCCCGGGACTGGCGGTGGAGGTGGGCAGGGTGTGGACAAACAGAGGCGGGTTTTCCGTTCCTTCCTGGAAACCGGCGAGATCGAAAAGATAGACCCCGTCGTCACCGGCGTTGATGCCCCCCAAAAGGCCGTTTCCAACGTGGACGCCGATCGGTCCAATGCCGTTGAGGGCGGCCGCGTCAAAAACATCAACTGGACCGGCCGCCCCGGTTTGCGGGTCGAAACCAATGCGGTGAAGGTCGATGTTGGCTCTGGTCGCCCAGAATTCGTCTCCGTCCCCAAAAGCTGTGCCGATGCCGACGGAGGCCAGTGGCGGAGACAACGGTTCGGAAACAAAAGCTCCCATGGATGCGTCGGTCGGGCGCAGCACGCTCATTTGTGAAAAAACGGAGGCGTTGGTGGAATGGGTCAAAACGAGCAATCGGGTGGAAAGGCCCTCACCCCTGACCGCTAAATTGTCTCCCCAGCGGCCGCCTTCGGTTTCGCCCGGAGACCCGGCGTACACTTCGACGGGAGCGGCGGTTTCATCGGCCCAGCGATAAACCCGGAAAGGGATGCTGGCGGCGTTGGTGGTGAGGTTGGCCCCGTAAATGGCGCCGTCAGCCGCCACCCCGATCAAACTGAGGTCAAACGTGCCGCCTGCTCCGATAATTCCGGAAACATTCAAAAACCCCTCGTGGGCGCCGGTGGCACCGTCGAGGATGGCCACGCGCAGGGTGTCCAGGGCGCGGCTAACGACATAGGCGTTGCCGGTGACCGGATTGTAAGCCATGCCGCGCTCGGTGTTACCCGAGGCCGACAGGTAGTCGCGTTCCCCGGGCGCCAAATACCACAGGGGCATTCGAAAGGTGGCGTTTTCCAAAACCGGAAGATCTCCCCGGTCCGGTTCGTTGGGATTCAGCCCGAGGGCGAATTCCAACAAGTTGGGAATGCCGTCCCCGTCCGGATCGGCGGTATTGGCGGCGACGCCGGTGTTTTCCAAAGTGCCGAAGTTTTCCTCGCGCCAGATTTCAAGGGCCGTCAGGTCGGTGAACTCATAGACGTGCAGCCCGTTGTTGGACAATAGAACGAAAACCCGGTCCCCGTGAACTTCGATGGCTCCGGTGCCTCCGGCGGTGGTGTTGCTGACCGCGAAAGGAAGAGTTTGCAGCGGGGGCTCGCCGGCCGCCAGTTGGGAGGCGTCGTAAACGGAAAGCCGGGTCGGCAAATCCCCGCCGGCTGGAGCGGCCGCGATCAAATAATCACGCCCCGCATCGTGGCCGAGAATCGAATGGCGGCGGTCAAATTGTTCATCGGTGAAAGTCGTCGTCGTGGTGCTTGCGTTTGACGGATCGAAATCGATCCGGTGCAGCAGTCCGCGGGGCAAAGTTCCACTGACGGAGGTGCCGTAAAACGAATTTCCACTGGCGAAAGCGAGCCCGATGCCAAGGGCGAGGTCGGGGTCTTCGCTCAGCCACTGTTCCGTGAAAAAATCCGTGGCACCCGGCCAACCGGGGGAGAGTAAGCTGATCAGCGAATCGTTGTTGCCGCTGTGGGAGGTGATCAGGATGCGGGTGTCGTCCCCGGAGCCGCGCACGGCCATGGCGTCGCCCCAGCGGCGGGAGGGAGTGAAACCCGGATCCCCGGTGTAAACCTGCTGCGGCGAGGCGGTGTGGTCCGCCCAGCGGTAAAGCCGGAAAGGCCCGTCAGCGCCGCCGGCGTTGGTGGTGAGATTGGCGGCGAATATGACACCATCGTCGGCCACCCCGATGGTGCTGAGGTCAAAGGTTCCGCCGTCAATGCCGGTGGTGTCGAGAAAACCGATCTCCGCACCGTCGGCGGCATCGAGGATCGGGACTTGCAGCGTGCCGCCAGCCCGGCTGACGATGTAGATGTGCCCGTTCTCACCGGCCGCCGGATCGACGGCCATGCCGCGCTGAAACCCGCCGGTGGTGACATAATCCCGCGAACCGGGCAGCAAATTCCACTGCAGGTTTAGACGCTGCGGAGTGTCGGCTTGAACGGTCGGTGCCAGCGCGGCCCCGGCTAAAGCAAAATAACTGAGAAAACGAATCATGATGAATACAGGTGGAGGGTGTGTTTTTTTGAGAAAGACGGTTGAACCTCAACGGTTCCAGTAAAACGAATACCCGTCATCAACCAACCGGCCGGGAACGATGCGCAGAAATTCGACGTGCCCGTCGGCAAACACCGCGTTGTAGCGACCGCGCTCGTGGAAATCGTTCCCAACCGGAGCATTCTGGCCGCGGGCCATGAGGGCGGCGTTGACCTCGTAAGCCATCAACACCCGCGAAGGTTGTTGAATCACCTCCAGGGGAACGCCGATTCCACCGGGTTGCCTGACAAGGTATTCGTAAATGTTGCCGTAAGCGTAGGAGCTGCCGGAATTTTCCCAGAAATTGTCATCCGAAGGGCAATGGGTGATTTCCACAACCGCGTCCGGATGTGACGGCACTCCCAGATACGGGTTGAGCGGACGGAGATCCGCGGGGGTGCTGTAAGAGCCGCCCGGTCCGCCTCCGCCGCCGCGCTGGCCGGCCAGGGTGACGTAGCTGCCGTCGTTCTGATCGGGAAGGCGGCCGTTGTCGTCGTTATACAAATACATGGCCTGACCGATTTGCCGCAAGTTTGAGGCGCAAATGGATTGGCGGGCGGATTCGCGGACCTTGCCGACCACCGGGATCAGAATGGCCGCGAGAATGCCAATGATCGCGATGACCGTGAGCAATTCAATCAAGGTGAATCCTGGCGACGGTTTGGCTGAAGTTTTCATGGGTGGTTTGGACTGACTAAAATTTGCCTGGCGTAAAAAAAAAACCGGACGCGGAACTCGGCCATTCATCAGGAAAATACCTTCTCCCCAATCCACATCAACCACCTGCTTGCGTTAACCGTATCACAAAAGAGGGGCATACTCCCCCTCACACGCCGCCGCCGTCGAGCCAGCGTCCCTCGACCATGACCACGCGGGGAAGTTCGGGGATTCCCCGTTCGTTGTGGAAAAGCTGCTCCACCACCACGTCAACGGCCGCCGCGCCCACCGCCGCGTTGTTTTGGTCGATGCCGGTAACATCACCGTATTCCGGATAGTAGTCCAAGCTCACCAAACCCACTGGTTTTCCGGCCTGATTCTTACGGCCCTGAAGCCAGTTCAGGCCGATGGTTCCGATGACCACCTCCGGGTGGTGACAATTCAACCACTCGTCAAATTCCCTCCTGACCAAACGATTCGGTATGAACAACGGAACACGGTCCCGGTCCGGCACGTTGGACTGGTAATGCAAAAACCCCGTGGCCCAGTAATTCATAACCCTGTTATCATGGAAGGCAGCCACCGCCAAACCAATGCGCCGGTATCCCCGCCGGGTTAGTTCGGCCAAGGCCAACCGCATGGATTCCAAATGATGGTTGGTCACCCGGTGAAGCTTCGGCTCCCGCACGGAATACCCAAGGGCCACCGACGCGAAATTATCCCAGTCCAATGACACCGGCCCGACCGGTGGAACGGGAGACGGGGCGACAATCAATCCCCGGATACCGCGAGCGCGCAAAATTTTCCCGAGCCGGGTGCTGGTGACCTTCGGTTCCAGCGCCCAAACCGGTTCCAGCTTAAAACCGAGTTTTTCGGCCCGCTCGCACGCTCCTGAAAACATGGCGAGGGGAGCGGGATGGCGCTTCCATCCGTCCGCTTCCGCATGGGAAGTCAGGAACGCAATGGTTTGACCAACGGAACCCCGTTTTCCAGCCCTTCGCAGTTCCGACATCAATGCTCCGACCAAAGGGTTTGGGCGGTAGCCCAACTCCCCGGCCACCCGCAGAATCTTGTCCCGCGTCGCCGGGGCAATGCGCGGTTCGTTGCGCAAGGCGCGCGAAACCGCCATCACGGAAACCCCGGCCGCCGCGGCCACCTCTTTCATTGTCACGGAATTGGGTTGATCTTTCATAGTGAACCCCTCATTCCGGCGCCTTCGCCAGAATGGTGATAATCGTTGGTTATCATTTGAAAAGTAAGCGCAAACACAATTGGAAAAATGCTGGAATCCAAAGATCGCCGCCACAATCCCACCCGCCGGGACTTTTTAAAATCGACAGCAGCCACCGCAGTGGCGGCGGCATCGGGCTTTTTGATACATGGCGCACGTTCCGCTGCCCGAGGCTCCACGGAAAACTCTTCCTTCAAACACAGCGCGGGCAAGCGG
>PXDN01000234.1 GCA_003566375.1 Opitutia bacterium | reverse complement strand
CCGATGTGTCTGGCCGCCATTTACTGGGCGCGCGTCGACCGGATATTTTTCGCCGCTTCCCGGCATGAGGCGGCGGCGGCCGGTTTTCAGGACGAGTTTCTCTACCAGGAACTCCGGCGCGGCTTGCCGGAGCGGCGGATACCGACGCGGCGGGTAGAATTGCCGGAGGCGCGGGACCTGCTGGACAACTGGCTGGCCAATCCGCGCCGGGTCGCGTATTGAGCGGATGGATGCGGGCAAACCACAGCGCTTTCTCGGGATTGACTACGGGGAAAAACGAATCGGCCTGGCCTTTGGCGACGACCTCGGCCTCGCCTCCCCCCTGCCCGCGGCGGTGGACAAGACCAAGGCGGCCCGGTTGGAATGTATCCAAAAACACATTCGGGAGCGCCGCGTCACCGCCATCGTGATCGGGTATCCGTACAACATGGACGGCTCCGTCGGCTTCAAGGCGCGGGAGGTGGACCATTTCGTGGAGATTCTGCAAAAACGGTTTGGGCTTCCGGTCCACCGGGTGGATGAGCGGCTCACTTCCTTTGAGGCCGAAACGCGGTTGAAATCGAAGAAGAAAGCGGTTTCCCGGCGCTCCGGGGAAGTCGATTCCCTCGCGGCGGCCCTCATTTTGCAGGATTTTCTCGATCAAACCTTCCCGGCCCCATGAGCGGCGGTTTTCGGTGGAAATGCGTGTGCGCCTTCGACGGCGCTCCCTTTCAAGGGTGGCAGAGCCAGCCCGGCGGCCAAACCGTGCAGGACGTTATCGAGGCGGCGCTGGCCAAACTATTCCGGCGGGAGGTCCGCATTCACGGCAGCTCCCGCACCGACACCGGGGTGCACGCGCGCGGTCAGGTTTTTCATTTCGACGCGGAGTGGAATCATGGACCGGACCGGTTGTTGGCGGCGTTGCGCACCTTGTTGCCGACCAGCATTCAGATTCGCTCGGCACGGCGGGTTTCGCCGGATTTTCACGCCCGCCTTTCCGCCGTCGGCAAGCGCTACCGCTATCACCTGTTTCTCGGTTGGCCGGATCCGTTTGCCGCTCCCTATTGTTGGGCGCATCCGCGCGGCCTTGATGTCGAGGCCATGGAGCGGGCGGCGGCGGGGTTGGCCGGTCGGCGCGACTTTTCCTCGTTTGCCGCCTGCAGCGGGCGCGAAATGGAAACCACGGTGCGAGACCTGCGCGTGCTGGCCCTCACCCGCCGGGGCCGCCGCTTGGTGATCACGGCGGAAGCGGACGGGTTTCTCTACAAAATGGTGCGGAGCCTGGTCGGCGGGTTGGTCAACGTTGGCATCGGCAAGCTGACCCCGGCGGACATCTCCCGCATTCTTGCGGAAAACCGCCGCACCGCCCTGGTGGAAACCGCCCCCCCGCAGGGCTTGTTTTTGGAAAAAGTGTTTTACCGGTAAAGCCGTGAGCGGGAAACCGCCGCCTCATCAAGTTGCAGGTCGAGGACGTGTGTTGCGGGATAACCCTGTGCGGAAATCCACCGTGCAAGCGCGGGTGGCAATTGGTTATCGACAAGGAACTTCATCCCGCTTTTGCGCGGAGGATGGGATGATCGGCCTGACGCGCTGCAAAATCGAACGCCGCAAGAATGTCCTCTTGCTCCAGCGAGGGATAGTCCTCAAGAATCTCCTCGTGCGAGGCACCGGCGCGAAATAGCTCAAGGATATCCTTCACCCGAATCCGCTTGCCACGAATGCACGGCCTCCCGCCGCACTTCCCCGGTTCAATCGTAATCCGTTTGAGTAGATCCTCTGCCATGTTAACAAACGATACCGCAGCACCCTGCGAAAGCAATCTTGATCTCCCATGTCCGGGAAGGCGCACTTTGTTTTCCGCAAAATCACCCGAATGGCCCGAGAGATTGAGGAATCAGTCGGGGATGCTGCCAAGTGATGTTGCCGGAAATCTGTTGGTCAGTCGAAGAGGGGAGTTGTCCTGAAAAATTTGGAGCACGCGAGGAAATATGAGCGATGACACCCAGTGCTTCCCACATGTTAAAATTCAAGGGCCGACCTCTTTTATTCCCCGACCCCTTTTATCCCCCCTTCGCCCATAAATGGACGGATTTCGGCGTTGTAAGAAGGAGCGCCCTGCTTAAGCCGGCGACATGCGGTTTGTAAGCGGATCCCTCGGAACTTCGCTTCGCCGCCTAAAGGCCGGCGCTCCCACAAATGGGCGGATTTCGGCGTTGTAAGCTTATACTTTTTTCAGACAAGCGGGATCATCAACAAAACATGGCCAGATCCCGCCTCCGCCAATTCCTGGGAAATCCAATGGGGTCAGAGAAATTTTCCTCCCGCCCTGGTGGAAACCGCCCCCGCAGGGCTGTTTTGAAAAAATGTTTTACCGGTAAAGCCGGGAGCGGGAAACCGCCGCAGTGTTCCTGTTCGACTCCAAACGGCCCCGGTTAATTATCATCCAGCCGAATGTCGGCGGGGCGGAGGTTTGGTTTGAATTGTTGGCCGAAACCGGCCGGGTTGGGATCGTATTCGCCGACGATGTCCGCGTTGACTCCTTCCGGCGGGATGTCGGCCTCGCGGCCCAAAGCCCAGAAGACCCCGTTGAGGGCGAGTTTGCGCATGGATTCGTCGAAGAAATCCCGGGGATGGCCCAGGGTGGTGAAAAAGACCCGCCCGCCGCCGTGTTTTCCTTCGCGAAGGTGGGTCCAGGCGACCGGGTGCGGATCGCCAAAGCGGTTGCCGCCGGGCTCCGCCCCCTCCACCGACCGGCCGGTCAGGAGCGGATCAGCGTTTTCGTGCAGGGGGAGCGCGTGGTAAAGCCAACTGCGGGCGTGAAAGGGGCGCACGCCCCGCAACACCGGATGGCCGGCGCGGTCTTCCACTTTGGTCACGTCGGTGGAATTGGCGGAACCGTGGTGGCGAATCCAGCGTTGCCCAAACACATTCAACGGCCACTCCTTGTCCATGTGGTGATGCGGATGATCCGCCCCGTAACGGAACGCGTGGGTCGCGGTGCGGAACCCGGCCATCGGTTTGTCCGATTCGGCGAATTCCGTGATGTGGCGCAATTGGTCGTCGGGCAAACGGCGGAACCGCGTGTTCATGACCAGCAGGTCCGCCCCACGCAGCACCTCCAGCCCGGGAATGTTGCCCGACCGGTTGGGATCGATGACACCATCGTCGTTGAGCGCGTAGAGCACGGTGACCCGGAAGCCGTGCCGGTGGTGAAGAAT
>PXDN01000420.1 GCA_003566375.1 Opitutia bacterium | reverse complement strand
CTCCTGAAAAAAGCGCCATGGTCTCAGGTGAGTTTGGGGTGGCGATTTCCACGGGAGGCGAGCCAGCATCTCCTTCCGCCGTCCAATTGTATTCAAGATATTCATCCCCGGAAAACGAGGTGGCTACCGCCGCCAGTTCGACCGTGTCTCCCGTCACCGGGGCAGGCTCGGCGCCCGCGGGTTTAAGCAACACGGGCGGCAACCCCGCGACCGCGTCCCGGTGGAGGGAGACGTCGTCCACGCGCCAGCCGCCGCCGTCCGCTCCATTTCCGGAAACCGCCCGCCAGCGCAGCCGCAACTCCCCGTCAGCAAAACGTTCTCTTTCCACAAACTCCACCAGCACGGGAAAAAATCCGCCCCCCGTGTCTCCAATCCATGCCGCGGCACTACCAAGGGGCCCGCTTTCCGACAAGGCTCCGTTGTAACCGCCCAGTCGAAACAAGGCGCCGGAGCCGGGATTCCCCGCGTGCTCCCAAGGTCCGCCGTTCAGTGAAAACTCCAACACGCCGCCACCTCCGGAACCCGTCCACTCGTATTGGTGCCAGAACAACAGAAACCATCTCTCCGCCTCTCCCGGAAGGAAAACCTCCGGGGAGATCATGTCGGCCACATTCGCGTCCGCATGGGCGGGGGCGAAAATCGAATTTCCTCCCGTATGGGCAAACCCGCTGTCCAGTGCCCAGCCTGCATCCGCCCCGTCCGTCGCAAAAGTCCACGCCGTGACGTCGTCCTCGAAATCTTCTTCCCATAACAAACCGGACAACCACACCGCCCGCTCTTTCGCCGTGGTCACACCGTCCGGTCCGGTCACTTCAAGATTCCAATACCCGGGCCTCATCCCGGCGGCATCGACCCGGCAGCGCAGCCCATCGCCCATCGCCTCCACCGCGTAAGCTTCCCGCGGCTGGAATCCGTCGCGGGTCAACCGCGCGGTGCTGCCCAATAGAAAGTGTTTGCCGGTCACCGTCAGCGGCAATCCATCCCCCGCCCGCTCCCCGAAAACCGCCCCCGCGATTTCGGCGTCCGCCGGAGGAGTGGCCGGACCGGCCCCGCTCAGCATCAGGGAAAACCGCTGCGCGCCACCGCTGAGGTTGCCGCTGTGCGAAACCACCGCCTGATAAAGACCGGGCAACCCGGGGTTGGCGATCAACACCTGCTCCACGTTGTCCACGTCGTTTTGCCCGGTCACCGCCGGCGCGTCATACAACGCCGGATCCCAATTGCCCGCAAACGGCATCACAAACGGCTTCCACGCCGTGCCGTCCGGCCCAATCACCCGCAAATCCAAATTATTGACCAACCGGCGGGCACGGTTGTCATGGGCATGGGTCGCCTGACCCGCCGGGTCCGTCCATGACAGGGTTGCCCGAATCGGCGACACGCCGTCCCAAACAAACGGATATGTTTTCACCGGGCCGCCTCCCTGTAGCCGGTCCTCCATCAGGTTGAGGGCGCCCGGGGTTTCGGCGTATTGCCGGATGTGCCGGGCCGCCGCTCCCGCGTTGATCAACCCCCACCCGAAACGGTAATCCGGACCGGGGTTCCCCAGGTCATCGGCGGTGTGAATGAGCACCCCTTTGACCGTGGAAGCCAACATCGCCTGTCCGGGAAACAGTTGATCAAAAAGGGCGATGAGCTGAATCGCCGCGCCCGAGGCGGAGGGCACCGCCATGCTGGTGCCGGTGAGAAATCCATACGAATCATCCCGGAAAGAGGTGGTCGAATTGACCGATTGCCCGTTGGCCACCAAATCGGGTTTCACCCTCCCGTCGTCGGCGGGTCCCCACGAGGAATGGAGCGTCATGGTGGCGTTGGCGGTTTCCCGCGGACCCGCGTTGAACAGAACAGCGTCATGAACCGACCCCACCGTCAGCACGTTTTTGGCCACCGCGTCGAAGGAGAGCGTGTCGTAACCGTCCCGATACAAACCGTCGCCCGGGGGGTGGACCGCCGGGTCATAGGGAACCACCGCCGCGCCGGGGGCGGGAGACACCGGATCGCCCGGGGCGGGATTGTCCAACCGGTCGTTCCCCCCGCTGCGCACCATCAAAAAATAGGGGGCGGCGGCGGCGAGGGCGTCGCTGTCGCGCGCGTTGGTGTTGTAACGGCCAAAGGCCTGTTCCAGGGCGGCTCCGCTTCCTCCCCGCCATTCCCACTTGGGGGAGGCCTGGCCGGTTTCGCTCCATCCCGCCAGCACGCCGTAGCTGTGATTGGAAACCGACAAACTGCCCGGCTCGCCCGGACGGGTGGCCGCCACCGCCGTCATCTCGGATTTATCGTTGTTCCAATCCCGGGCCTCGATACGAACGGCCGGCGCGATGCCGCGAACCGCCGGATTGAGACCGGCCGCCGCCAAAGTGCCCGCCACATGGGTGGCGTGGTTGATGACCGGCGCGTCGTCCATCACCGTCACCCGGCCGCCGAATTCCACATGGGTTGCCCGGGGAATCCCGCCGTCCCACATCCCCACGGCAAAGCCGGAGGCATCGACCGAAAACGGCGGGGCCCACAACTCGTCAGCCGCGATGGAAATGGCCGCGTTGCGGTTGTGGGTTCCGAAATACAACGGATGCCCGTCCCGCACCTCGATCAATTCCACCACCCTCCCGTCCGGACGCTCCACCCGCGCGGGCAATCCCCGGCGGGCCGCCCACCGGCGGGCTTCGGCGGCGCGGCGGTTTTCCCGCGAACGCCATTCCTCCGCCAGGGCCGCGCGCTCCCGGCTGCCTGCCCGCTCCGCGGGGCCGGTTTCCAACAAATCGGCCAACGATTCCTCCGCGCGGGCACTTTCCCACGGAAAGCCCCAAGCCAAAACCAGCAGAAGCGGCCAAAGCAAATTTCGAAACAAGGTCATGCGTGAAACAGGCAAAACGGCAGGCAACCACGTTCGCCAAACTTTGGCATCAAAAAAACACCGGGGGTGAACAAACGGGTGGTTATTGAGATTCTGACTACCGACCATGGGGCACACCCCCGGCGGGGCCACTCCGGTTTTCCGGGTTGCGTCTTGATTTTTGTCCGGCGCTCGATTGGATTCGATGGCAGTAAAGCCATCAACGCGCCCGCCTCCATGACACCGACCGTCCCTCAAATTACTTCCCTCCTCCGCCAAACTTGGCCGGTGGTCTTTCTCCTGCTGCCCCTGTTGGTCCTGGCACCGGGCTGCCAACCCCGCAACGGAATGGAAACGGTCGTCGAAACCGAGGAACCGGCCTTCCGGCGCGGCAAGCAGCTCCAGCGGGAAGGACGCCGCCAGGAAGCCCTGAGCGCCTTTCTCAGCGTAATTGAAAAACGGCGCGGAAACGCCCCCGAATCGCATTTGGAAGCGGGAGAACTCTTTCGCACTCACATCCAGGACCCGATCGCCGCGATCCACCATTACCGGAAATTTTTGGAGTTAAGCCCAAACAGTCGGCAGGCGCCCCAAGTCCGGCAGCTCATCGAAACGGCAACCAAGGATTTCGCCCGCACCCTTCCGGCCCAACCGGTCGAAAGCCAGGTGGACCGTCTTGACCTGTTGGATACCATTGAGCGGCTGCGGCGCGAAAACGACGACCTCAAACGGGAGCTGGCGAACGCCCGCCAGGAGCGCGACCGCCTCGCCGCCCGGACCACCGCCCCCGCCCCTTCCGGGACAACCACCCAAAGCGCCGCGCGCCCGGCCGGGCGGCCCGCCGCAACCACTCCCCCCGCAGCCGACAGGCCCCGCACCCACACCGTGGTGGCCGGCGACACCCTGTCCCGCATCAGCAGCCAAGCTTACGGGACCAGTGCCCGCTGGAATGACATCTACGAAGCCAACCGCGACATTCTCCCCAACGAAAACAGTCTTCGCATCGGCATGGTGCTCCGCATCCCGGAGTAATCACCCGTCCCCGCAAAAGATGCGTGGAAGGTGCTTCCACAAGGCTCGCGGCGTTAGGTAAGCTCGCTTTCAGTTCATCCACCAAATCCAGCCATTGAGGGTGCCCGCGTAAAGAACCCAGACCAGATACGGAACTAGCAGGAAGGCGGCCGCGCGGGAGCGCCGGTGAAACAAGACCAGGGTCCACCCCAGCGCGGCGAGCAGGAGAATCAGGTCGGCCAAGGCCAAGCCGGGCAGGCGCATCCCGAAAAACATCCACGACCAGGCCGCGTTGAACAGGAGTTGGAGCAAATACACGCCAAGGGCGGCGGCATTGCGCCGGAAACCGCCTTGCCGCCAGACCAGCCACGCCGCCACCGCCATGAGGGTGTAGAGAATCGACCACGCCACCCCGAAGGCCCAGCCGGGAGGAGTCCACGGGGCCTTGTCCAACTCCGCATACCACTCCCCGGGCCGAAACTGGCTGCCGAACCAAGCCACGGCATAAGAGAGCGCGAGCCAACAGCCGAGCCCGAGAATTTGCGCGGGCAACGAAAGCAGGGAGGTCGAGGTGGAACGGGTTGCCATGATTTCCCATACTCCCGCATTCACGCCGCCGCAACCACGGCGGCCGGATTTGCCCGCCCGGTGTTTCCGGTTTTGCCTCCGGCCAACATTTCCCCTCTGCTCGAATTTCCTCCGCATGTGGACAAAAGAATTGAAGCCAACGTGGGCGCTCGCCTTCCCCATCATCGTCGGCAACCTCAGCCAGATGCTGATGGGGTTGGTGGACACCCTCATGATCGGACGGGTCGGCACGGTTGAGCTGGGCGCCGCCGCCCTGGCCAACGCATTGGTCTTTTTACTCTTCGTCGTCGGCATCGGATTGACGGTCGCCGTTTCGGTGCAGGTGGCCCAGGCCCACGGACGGAACGACGGACCCGGCGCGGGCGAAGCGTTGCGGCACGGTCTTTTTCTGGCGGTGGTCATCTCTTCCCTGCTGGCTCTGATCCTCAGCAACGGCATGCCGCTCTGGCGGCTGCTCAACCAACCGGAGGAGGTGCTGGAAGCCCTGCCGCCGTACCTGAACTGGTTGTCGTGGTCGCTGGTGCCGGCTCTGCTGGGCATGTGCCTGAAAAATTTCGCCGAGGCCAAAGCCTCTCCCTGGGTGGTGCTGTGGATCACCTTGGGCGGGGTCCTCCTGAACGGTTTTCTGAACTGGGTTTTTATTTTCGGCAATCTCGGCAGTCCGGCGCTCGGCCTCGCCGGAGCCGGTGCCGCGACCTTTATCGCCCGCGCCCTCACCCTGGCCGGTTTGTTGATGTATGTTTTGCGCACCCCTCTCTTCGTCCCGGCCCGCCCGGCGCGCTGGCTGGCCCCGCTGCAACGGTCGGAACTGGGCGGCCTGCTGAAGATCGGCGTCCCGATGTCCATTCAACTGTTGGCGGAAGTCGGCGCCTTTGTCGGGGCGACGCTGTTGATCGGGGTTCTCGGCACCGTGCCGCTGGCGGCGCACCAGATCGCCATCAACTGCGCGGCCACCACATTCATGGTGCCGCTTGGGCTTTCCTCGGCCCTGACCATCCGGGTCGGCCACGCCGTTGGCGCGGGGGAAATCCACCGCGCGCGCCGCATCACCGGGGGCGCGCTGCTGAGCGGCGCCTTGTTCATGAGCGCCACCGCCCTCGTCTTTTTGACTTTCGGGGAGGCCATCGCCCGCGGTTTCACCCCCGACGCGGAGGTGGTTGCCCTCGCCGCCTCCCTGCTGATCATCGCCGGAATTTTCCAAATCGGTGACGGCATCCAAATTGTCAGCATGGGGGCGTTGCGCGGCCTGAAAGACGTGCGGACGCCAACATGGATGCTGGTGCTCGTTTACTGGCTGGTGGCGTTGCCGCTGGGCGCGCTGCTGACCTTTGTCTTCGACCGGGGCGCGGAGGGCATGTGGATCGGGCTGGTCGCCGGGCTCGGCACCGCCGCCGCGCTGCTGGCGGCCCGCTGCCACTGGCGGCTGCGCCGGGCCGAAACCGCCGCCAAAGGCGCCACGGTGCTCGAACCGGAAAATCGCCTTAAACCGTGACTTCCTGCCGGGCTTTCTCCGCCAGCAGGGTGCTGAGGTAGCGTTCGCCGAAACTGCACCCGACGGTGACGATGCGCTTGCCGGCCATCTCCGGCCGTTTGGCCAGCTGCATGGCCGCCCACGTGTTGGCCCCGGTGGAAATGCCGCCGAGAATGCCGTCACTCAAGGCCAATTGGCGTGCGGTTTCGAGGGCATCCTCGTTGGAGACTTGGATGGTGTCGTCGATAATATCAACGTTCAGGTTCTTGGGAATGAACCCGGCGCCGATGCCCTGAATCTTGTGAGGACCCGGTTTGCCGCCAGAAATGACGGGGCTGGCTTCCGGTTCCACCGCCACCGAGAGAATGCTTTTCCGTTTTTTGATGACTTCGGAAACACCGGTGATGGTGCCACCGGTGCCGACTCCGGCCACGAAAGCGTCGATTTCACCTCCGGTGGCGGCCCAGATTTCCTCCGCGGTGGTGCGGCGGTGGATTTCCGGGTTGGCCGGGTTTTCGAATTGCTGGGGCATGAAGCCCCGGTCGCCGTGCTCCTCCAACAACTCGTTGGCCTTGCGAACGGCTCCGCTCATGCCCTCAGGCCCGGGAGTCAAGACGATCTCGGCCCCGAGCATGCGGAGAAGAATGCGCCGTTCCAGCGACATGGTTTCCGGCATGGTCAAAACGAGTTTGTATCCGCGCGCGGCGCAGATGAAGGCCAGGGCGATGCCGGTGTTGCCGGAGGTTGGCTCGACGACCACGGTTTCGGCTTTGATGAGGCCTTCCCGCTCGCCCGCGTCAATCATGGCGACGCCGATGCGGTCCTTAACGCTGGCCAGCGGATTGAAAAACTCGCATTTCAGGTAAATCTCGGCGTGAAGCCCCTCGGCCAGGCGGTTGATTTTAACCAGCGGCGTTTTGCCAATCGTGGATGTGATGTCGGGAAACAGGTTAGCCATGGGCTATCACGTTGGCGATTTGACGGAAAGCCGTCAAGATGGGGCGGAGGAAAAAAACGGGGGAATTCCGAACCAACCGGCAACCCCCGGTCACCTCAGCGGCGGCGCGGACCGTAGCTGCGGATCGGCGCGTTGCGGTTGACGTTGGCGTTCCGCAACCGGTAGGTGATGCGGGCCTTGTCCAAGTCGTAGGGACTCATTTGCATTTTCACCAAGTCCCCGGTGGTGATTTTGATAAAGTGCTTGCGCAGCTTGCCCGAAATGTGGGCCAGCACGACGTGACCATTGGTCAGCTCCACCCGGAACATGGTCCCGGGCAAAACGGCCACGATTTTTCCTTCCACTTCTATCGAATTGTTGTCTTCAACCATACACGCTGTTGTAAAAAAAACCGATTTACAAAATTAGTTTCGGCTTTCTCATCATGAGAACCGTCGAGAGTCGGAAATTGCCGGGCAACGTCAAGGCTTTTCCCATAACCATCCTTATCCATGAGAATTTTTCATGCGCGCGCATAAATTGGAATGTCCCTTTCCCAAGGTGTATCCCTCCCGGCTCAGCCCGGACGACACCTGCCACATGTGGCTGGCGTACAACCAGGCCATCGACGCCTGGCGGGAAGACGAGGTGCCCATCGGCGCGGTCATTGAGCGCGGCGGGGAGATCATCGCCGCCGCTCACAACCAAGTGGAATCCACCAAGGACCCGACCGCGCACGCCGAGATTCTCGCCATCACCCAGGCCGCCGCCGCCATCGGGGATTGGAGGTTGAACGAGGCCACGCTCTTCGTGACCAAGGAACCGTGCCCGATGTGCTCGGGCGCCAGCTTGATGGCCCGCCTGAAGCGCGTGGTGTTCGCGGTCGCCGATCCCAAGATGGGTTGCCTGGGCGGCGCCTCCGCCCTGCACGAACTCCCCCGGATCAACCACCGCCTGGAAATCACCGGCGGCATTCTCGAGGCCGAATGCCGCGAATTGCTGCAACGCTTTTTCCGCGAAAAACGGCAAACCTCCGGGCCGGGGGTTGACGAAACGGGCCTTTGACCGCAGGCTGGGGTGTTCCCTGCGAAGAACCCGCGGGCAATCATTCATCCTTATCAATCAGAAATCTTATGGCATACGAACTTCCCAAATTGGATTACGACTACGGCGCGCTCGAACCGCACATCGACGCCCGCACCATGGAAATCCACCATTCCAAACATCACCAGACCTACATCACCAACGTGAACAAGGCCCTTGAGTCCCATCCGGAGCTGGCCTCCAAGGACATCAATGAAGTGATCGCCGACCTCAACGCGCTGCCCGAAAACATCCGCACCGCCGTGCGCAACAATGGCGGCGGCCATTCCAATCACCGTTTCTTCTGGAAAATCCTCGGCCCCGCCGGCGGTTCGCCCTCCGGCAAATTGGCCGAGGCCATCCAGCAAAAATGGGGCGGCTTGGAAAAGCTGCAAGAGGAGTTCAACGCCGCCGCCGCGGGCCGTTTTGGCAGCGGATGGGCTTGGCTCTGCGTGAAAGGTTCCGACAAATCCCTCTGCGTCTGCTCGACGCCCAACCAAGACTCCCCCCTCATGAAAGGCGTGGTGGAATGTCCCGGCACCCCGGTCATCGGCCTCGATGTTTGGGAGCACGCCTATTACTTGAATTACCAGAACCGGCGGCCCGACTACGCAAAAGCCTTCTGGAACGTGGTCAATTGGGCCCAGGCCGAAAAGAACTACACCGCCGCCACCGCCTGAAGCCCGGCGTCACAAAACGACCGCCCTCCCGGAATCTCAAAACCCGGAAGCCTCGGCTTCCGGGTTTTTTTCTGCGAATTCAACAAGCGCCCACCTCAACGTTTCCACAAATTCCTTTTTCCAGCAGTGAAAGCTACAAGATAATGGATTGAATGATACTCTGGGAAAAAAGGGAAAGTAGAAATGCCAAGGCAACCGGCAGTGCAACTGCCCAAAGCCCATGCCTAACCTCAATCAAACGGTGGGAGCTCATGATTTTTTTCCAAGTAGTGCGGCGTTCAAACGCGCGGGGATGGTATTGCGATAAACGTGATTATCATGAGTCGACGCTGAGCCGGGGGCGAGAAAAGCGGCTGGTAGTCGCGTCCACGGGTTCCCGGCGGGCGGCACTCCGGTCTTGCCGGAGGGACGCTGTTGACGGCATATTGAGGGGAAATTCACGCCGGGGGCCGTCTTCCCCCGCGCGTCCGCCAAACCTTTTCACCTCCGCGACACCATGGCCAACAACGAAGCTTTTCCCGACATCCGGAAAATTCCCTTCGAGGGACCCGATTCCCGCAATCCGCTCGCTTTTCAACACTACAACCCAAGCGAAACAATCGCCGGCAAGTCCATGCGCGACCACCTGCGGTTTTCCGTCGTTTATTGGCACTCCTTCCGCAACCAACTGGCCGATCCCTTCGGGACCGGAACGGCGCTTCGCCCGTGGGACGACGGTTCCGATTCGCTCGAAAACGCCCGCAACCGCGCCCGCGCCGCTTTCGAGTTTTTCGACAAACTCGGCGCCCCGTATTACGCCTTCCACGACCGCGACGTGGCGCCCGAGGCCGCAACCCTCGCCGAAACCAACCGCAACCTCGACGAAGTGGTCAAGGTGCTCAAGGAGGAGCAGGAACGGACCGGCGTCCGCCTGCTGTGGGGAACGGCCTGCCTCTTTGCCCACCCCCGCTACGTCCACGGCGCGGCCACCAGTTGCAACGCCGACGTCTTCTCTTACGCCGCCGCCCAAGTGAAAAAAGCCATCGAGGTCACCCACGAACTCGGCGGCGAGGGCTACACCTTTTGGGGCGGGCGCGAGGGCTACTCCACCCTTCTCAACACCGACATGAAACGGGAACTCGACCACCTCGCCCGCTTCCTGCACATGGCGGTCGATTACAAAAAGGAGATCGGGTTCCAAGGACAGTTTTACCTTGAGCCGAAACCGAAGGAGCCGACCAAGCACCAATACGATTCGGACGCCGCCGCCTGCCTGAATTTTCTCCGCGAACACCACCTGTTGGATCATTTCAAACTCAATCTGGAAACCAACCACGCCACCCTCGCCGGCCACACCATGCAACACGAGATGGAGGTGGCCGTCGCCGCCGACGCCCTTGGTTCCATCGACGCCAACATGGGCGACTTGCTGCTCGGATGGGACACCGACCAATTCCCGACCGACCTATACCTCACGACCGAAATCATGCTGTCGCTGCTCAAAGCCGGCGGCTTCACCTCCGGAGGGCTCAATTTCGACGCCAAACTCCGCCGCGAAAGCTTCGATCCGGTCGATCTCTTTTACGGACACATCGCCGGGATGGATGCCTTCGCCCGCGGACTGAAAATCGCCGCCGCCATCCGCGAGGACGGGCGGCTGGACGCATTTGTGCGCAAACGGTATGCCTCCTGGGACAACGGCATCGGCCGACGCATCGAGCTGGGCGAGGTCGGCTTCGCCGAATTGGAAGCCCACATTCTGGAAAAAGGCGGAGCCTCCCCCAACCAAAGTGGCCGCCAGGAGTTTCTCGAAAACCTGATCAACGAATTTATCTGATCGGAGGCCGGATGCCACAATCCGCGAAACCGTGGGGGACCATCCGGTAACTCGGCGTTGGGGGACGGCAGACCAAAGGTCTTGCCGCTACAGTTGGTTGGCGGTAGCTGCCAGACCTCGACTCGGCTGAGCTCGTCGCAGGCTGGTCGGCAGTTGGGATCCGCTGCGTTCAATTTTCCAATAACGCCCGCAACTGATCCGCCGACCAAAGAATGTGGCCGTCGGGAACGTCCCCGCGCACGCGGTCGACCTCGGCCGGCGTGACCGCCGGGGCGCGGTTGCTCCAGGCGTTGCGAATGTAGGTGAGCAAAGCCGCCATTTCCTCGTCCGGCAAAAAGGCATGGGGCGGCATGACCCCGGGGACGGTTTCGTCCTCCCCTTCGAACCCTTGCAGCACGATGCGGATCAACGGCTCGGCGCGGCCGAGCACCCACTCGCTGCCGTCGAGCGGAGTGGCAACGCCCTCCAATCCCTCCCCCCGCTCACCGTGGCAGGCCATGCAGGTGCGGTATTGCAAGCGGCCCCGTTCAAACACCAGCAGTTGCTCGCCATCGAGGTTGGCGGGTTTTTCCTCCTCCCGGCCCTCGGCCGCTTTGGCGAGTGTCTCAAGAAATTCCCGGCGGCGGTTATCGGAGTCTTCGCTCCAGGCGGGTGCCCGCCGGAGCACGTCGGCAAAGTCCAACTCGCGCCGGTACACTCCCGTCAACGCCATCTCGCGGAAGACGGCTTCGCCCGTGTTGCGGTCCAGAATTCGCGCCATCGGGCGCAAGGCGTCGGGCAGGGGCGACTCCCCGAGGGAGGCCAGCAACTGGAGTTGCACAAACGGAGCGGTTTCCGCGCGGGCCATTTGGTCCAGCCGTTCCAAAACGGCCCCGTCCCCGCCGGCCAGGGCCGGTTCCAAAATCCTCACCGCCGCGGCCCGCACGCGCGCGTGCGGGTCGTCCAGCGCCCGCAGGGCGGTCGCCACCACCAGTTCCGGGGGCGCCACCGCGCGGTCAAACCCCTCAAGCGTCCAGAGCGCGTGCAGGCGGGTTTGGGGAGAGCGGTCCGGATCAGCGGCCATTTCTCTCAATAGCGGCACGGCTTCGGCGGGCGAGCGTTGCACCAGCAGTTGCTGGGAGATATCGCGCAGGAGCCCGTTTTCGTGATCCAGCCCTTGGGCCAGTTCGCGGGGGGACTGCCCGCTCAGACGCGGATTCCGGGGATCATGGGGCCGGTCGTCGCGCACAATGCGGTAGATGCGCCCGAACCGGGTTTGCGGTTGGTGCAAATCGTGAGCCACCGCGTAGTCGCGCAGGTAATCGGTCAGAAACCGGGCGTGCTGGAAGAGACCCCGGTACATGTCCAGCACATAGAGGGTGCCGTCGGGCGCGTTGTAAAGGTTGACCGGGCGGAAGCGCTCGTCGGTGGAGGTGAGAAACTCCCGGCCCTCATAGGGATTGCGGGCCGCTACTTCGATTTCCTCCGGCCCGCCGTCCAGCAGGAGGCGCTTGATCAGGTTGCCGGCCGGCTCGGGCACGAAGGCGTTGCCGACATAGTCCGGCCCGAACTGGTGGCCGCGGTAAATGACCGGGCCGCAGGTGGCGGTGGCGGTGCGCAGGGTTCCATCCTCGCGCAAGACGTTGTCCCGGTAGCCGCGGTTGACCCCGGTCGGGTGGGCGGGCCACACCTCGCGCGGGGCGATGCGGCGGTTTTTCCCCGCCCGCACCGAAAAATCCGGGTGGCGGGCGCCGTAGCCGTGTGGCACGAAATGGGTTTGCAGGGGGTGGCTGTTGTGGGTGGAAAACAACCGCCCCCAATCGTCCTGGGTCATGCCCCACTGGCCAAGCCGGTGAAACGGACGGTTGGTCCACCCGCCGCCCGCGGCGCGCCGGAGGCTGTGCACCCCGCTGTGCGAGCTGTGCAGCCAATTGTCGATTCCCCACATCAGGCCGTTGGGCATGTGCTCGACGTTGTCGCCGAGCGGATCGCCGTAGTTGTTGTAAACCACCTCGCGGCTGTCGCCCCGCCCGTCGCCGGTGGTGTCGCGAATGAGCCACACGTAAGGCGGTTCGCCGATCAACACTCCGTCATCCAGCACCTTGACGGCGCGCGGGAGGATGAGTTCGTCAAAAAAGACCCGGCTGGCGTCCATTCGCCCGTCGCCGGTGGTGTCTTCCAGCACCACGAGCCGTCCCTGCGGCACCTGCTCGCGCATGGCGGTCTCCCAGTCCTCCATGTCGTGGACCGGCATGTAGGAGACCATCTCCACCACCCAGAGCCGCCCGTCGGCGTCGATATCCATCGCCACCGGATTTTCGATCATCGGCTCATGGGCGACGATCTCAATGCGGAAGCCCTCCTCCAGCTCGAACGTTTCCAGCGCCTTCTCCGGCGGGAGGGGCGGAATTTTAAAATCGGCGTAGGCGGCGTAATCCGGCGCGGGCCGGGCGGCCGCGGCGGTGACGGCGAGTCCGGCCAGGAGTGCAGTGGTCACGGGTTTCACAAAATTTCTCATAAGCCAAATCAAACGCATCGGTTTCGAATCAGGTAAAAATGGAGCGGCCGGCTACCGGTCGTTGGCGGCGGTTTCCGGAGTCAACCGGGGTGTCCCGGGCGGAGAATAGCTCTCCTGCACCAGCCAAACATTTCGGAAACGGACCGGGCCGGTGTGATCCTGCAAATACAATGCCGCGCGGGCGACCTCCTCCCGGCGCCCCCCCGCGCCGGTGCCCCGCTCCAGTTCCACGTCGTCCTGAACAAGGACGCCGTTCAAATAGACCGAGACCCGCGCGTTTTCCGTCTTGTCGCCTTCGCGGTCAAAACGGGGAGCGCGGAAAAAAATGTCGTAGGTTTGCCAGGAAAGCGGCGGGAGGCTCGCGTTAACCAAAGGGGTGGAAACGTTATAGAGGGAGGCGTTGCCGTTCACGGCGGGAGGAAGGGCGAAGGAATCCAACACCTGCACCTCGTAGCGGTTTTGCAGGTAAAGGCCGCTGTTACCCCGCCGCTGATTGCGGTGCTCGGGCATGAAGCCGAGCTTGGCCTCCACGTGCAGTCGCATGTCCCCATACTCCTCCGCCGTGAACGCGCCCTGCTTGAGCAACCCCTCGGAAGTCATTTCGGCGCCGTCCCGCCAATGGTCGAGCCCGGAGCCGTCGAACAACGGAACCGCTCCCTCCGGCGGCGGCTGGCCGAGGGTGGGGCTGGACCGCTCCACCCGGTCGAGTCGGCCCTGGTAGGTGTTGGTTTCGTCCAGCGCGGTGAACCGGTTGAAAATAAACCGAAACCGCAAATCACCCGCGCCGCTGAATTCGAGCACCCGGTCTTCATATCGCCCGTGCAAATCGACCGCCTTCTCCCCGGCGGCGGCAAAGCCGTCCTCCCCCGGAAAACCGCCATGGTAAAGACGGGCGCGGAAGTCCGACTCCCCGTAGGCCGCCACCCGCAGCGCGACCGGTTCCGGCTCCGCGCCGGGTTTCCATTTCACCTGGCCGGCATACTCCCCCTGATAACGAAACGTCGGGTAGTTCGCCGCTTCCTCCGCGTCGATGAAAACGGCTT
>PXDN01000165.1 GCA_003566375.1 Opitutia bacterium | reverse complement strand
TCCGACCGACGGCAATCGGACGTAAAGCCCTTTCTGCCTTGTTATTGTCAATATTGACATCCCCATCATCCACGTAGCGTTTCAGATCACACCAGTTGCTCAACGTGTACGAAATGGCCTGCCCAAGAGGACTCTTCGGAAGGACTTCCGTTCGAATTGTGCGAAGCCAGGCTTCGAACTGCCGCAGTATCGGAACCGATTCCTGCTGACGGAGCTCGTATCGTTGCTGCGATGATAATGAGGTGGCCTCGTCTTCAACATCGTAGAGCGCTCGGATGAATTGCAGGGCAACCAGAGAAAGACCCATCTCCGTATTCTGCGCGTCGAAGAACTTACGCCGAGCATGGGCCATACACGATGCCTTCTTGGCACCTGCAGGACCACATATCTGCGTGAACCCTTTCCAGCAATCGCCTTGGAGGTATCCGGTGAAGTACTTCAGTAATCGATTCGGACCATCCCGTTTACGAGTCGTTTGATAGTCGTAAACAGTATGCGCGTGGTCATCGTCGCCGACATAGACCCATAATCGCCCCTGTCTCGTCTTACCCTTCACCGTGCGGTCGAGGACCTTTACCGGAGAGTCATCCGCGTGAATGACTTTCGAACTCATCACCTCAGAAACCATCGTGGCATAGATGGGTTCCAGAAGGTCGGCAACATGGGCGACCCAATCACACATGGTCTTCCGTGAGATATCCACGCCGTGTCGAGCGAAAATCTCTTCGAGACGATTGAGCGGAAGATGATCCGAGTACTTGCTGGTGATGACGTGGGCCAACAGCCCGGGACCGGGAATCCCCTTTTCGATGACCGCCTGCGGAAGATCCCCCACAACAATCGAACCATGGCAGGTCGAGCAGGCATACTTGGGCCGAACGAATTGCTTCACCACGAATGAAGCCGGACGATACTCGAGCTGTTCCGTCACGTCTTCGCCGACTTTTTCGAACGAAGTTCCGTTACAGTCAGGACAGGTCTTCTGCTCTTCGTCCGGCTCGATTTGAGTCGTCTCACGAGGAAGGTCTTCAGGCAGTTTCTTCCGACCATGTCCCTTCGGGGGCGCTTTAGGTTCCTTGTTGGATCGTTCCTTCAGGGGAGGAGGCTCGGGCGCCTGGAACATCTGCTGGTGAACACTCTCGAAAGCAAGTCGAAGCTGGTTGGCGTCGAGCTTTTCCGATGATCGCCCGTATAGACCCCGTCGAAGTTGGGCGATTTGCTGCTTGAGCTTCTCAATCTCTTGTGTGCTCTCACGTTCGCGACGGCGAAAGGTATCGAGCAAATCGATGAACATCTGCCGCAGCAGATTGACGTCATCTGGTAGGTTTGCGAGGTCGATTTTCACGCCGTATATGATACCACGTTACATTGCACAAAATCAAGCTGTAATTGACTTTTGTAGCATATTTGCGGGTGTCGTTGTTTTGCTTTTTCGGCCCGGTCCACCGTATCGTCGTCGCCTCGTGCAACCAGATAAATCGATTCCTTCCAGAATGAGCATCAAATCGGCACTCGTGATGTCGATGTACCCCTGGTCGTTCACCGGGAACTGGAACTTGCCTGTCTCGAGCCGTTTGTAGAGGATCCAAAAACCCGTGCGATCCCAAAAGAGAATCTTGAGCCGATCACCGTTTCGATTCCGAAACACGAAGATATGACCGCTCAGTGGATCACATCCCATGGTGTTGCGAACCTGCGCGGCCAAACCATCGAATGATCGTCTCATATCCGTAGGTGCCGAGCAGACGAGGATTTGAACGCTCGGCGGCAGATTCAACACGACGGGTCCTCGAGAACTCGCACCAGTTTGCGGAAGATCGTTTCATCGAAGTCGCCGGATACCTCGATGCTTTTCGTGCCGGCCAGACGAACGACCAGAGGTGCTTTTTCGTGGTGGCGGAAGGGTGGGGGCGTTGCAGCCATGTCGGCAGAACCCTCGGGCACGACACGGACCGGAAAGAAATTCACCGAAGAGGTCGATCCATCCGAAGCCTTCCTGCGAACCCGGGCAAAGTCGGGTTCGAGCTTTCGCAGTCGGTACAGTCGATCACGAAAGACGTGATGACTCAACTCCCTCTCTTCACAGAAACGAGCTTGAGTCTTACCGCTTCGTTGCCACGCAAGAATCGTCTCTCGCCAGTATTCCAAGTTCCTGATACCAGAGTTTCCCTTGGGTTTTTGCTTCTTCGCCTCGCCCATCGTCGTGTCTTCCCCTTTCTGTTTCCACGCAGCACGGGAACAGAATGGGTATTTCGCACGAATGGAACTTCAGGACAAGACGGGGTTCACCGGACGGTTACGCAGAACCTGGTTTTCCCATTCATCGACGACATCGCCTTTCTCGGCAGAAAGGGTAGAACAGGGGACCCCGACGACATCCTCGGCGAAGAGGATTTGGCTCCGCTGATCTTCGGCAACGAGCAGGTCTGCGCGATGCGAAGAGACCGCATGACCGCGAAGATACTCGATTCGATGCACGGTCATGGTGCCCTGCTCTCGGAAGAACGCATCCTCGCCGCGACGACGGCACCCTTGTACAACACCTACGAATTCTGGCAGTTGCCGTCCGTACCCGCCGTCGCACGTGCCATCGGGACCGCTGTCGATCGCAAGGTGTTCGAGGTCAGGATCCTGATCACCATCCGCAAACAGACGGAGGCTTTGCTGTCGAGATACGTCGAGGATTACGTGACATTCTATTCACGTATTCGCAAACTGAAGACCTTCGACTCGTTTCTCGACGACGTCCTGTCCAATCCGACGAGCTTTACTCGAATCGGCTATGACTACGCCATGACGGTGCAGGCATTCGAAGATGTCTTCGGGGACAGGGTGCATGTCGTTCCCTACGAAACCATGCTCCGCGATGATTCGGCATTCCTGAAGTTCTTTCTCGACCACTTCAAAAGCCGCTGTGCATCCGAGGCATTCCTGCCGTTGCAGCGTGTGAATCCAAAGTCCAACAAGACGGGAAACCTCTACGTGTTTCTCGACACCGTAAAGAAGAGATTGCTCGGAGGCAGACGTCTTGGACTTCACCGCCGCTTCAATATCGAGCTGTTACGGCGAATCCCCTTTCCATGGAACTCCCGTCCACCGGTCATGACTGATGCCCAACGCACGGCAATCCATGACCTCTTCACCCCCTCCAACCGCGAACTCGACGAGAAACATCAATTGAACCTGAAGGATTTCGGCTATTACTGAGGTGGA
>PXDN01000380.1 GCA_003566375.1 Opitutia bacterium | reverse complement strand
GAACCTTCGCCCCACGAGAGAACGCTGCCAGGAACGCAACTCCATGATAAAAGCCATAGCTGAATTGAGCCCTTAAATTAACAACTGGACACAGATTGAATGCCAGCTTTGAGGTAGACTCAAGGCGTATCGCCGAGGCCAGTGGCTAACTATCCAGTGGGCCTTCTGCGTGGACAAGCGCAAACTCCTTCATTTGCCGGGTATGGCGCGCGCCCGTGCCTTCCATGTGACGGGCGAGCCGGCGACGCACATTTTGGGTTTGTCCAACATAGAAGGTCCCGTTGCGGCAAATCAGGATGTAAACATAAGAAAGCCCTTCGACAGGCTCAGGGCATTCGACGCTCGGGAAATGATCGAATCTCATAAAACTTGCTTGTTTATGGCCTGCCATGAGCAAGTAGAGCGCGTCGAATGGCGGAGAGAGAGGGATGGCAGGCTTCTCGCTTCGCTCGTGAACGAACCCCCTGGTCGGGTTCAAATCCCTTTTGGGGAACGGGTGTCGGGGTGGGCTAACTTTTGCCTTCTTCCTTCTGATTTTTACCTTCGAAAATTGGCGGAGAGAGAGGGATTCGAACCCTCGGTACCCTTTTGAGGTACGACGCTTTAGCAAAGCGTTGCTTTCGACCACTCAGCCATCTCTCCGATTGTCGAATTGAGGGCCAACAAAGCCGGTTTCCCCCGGCGGGGTCAACTGAAAAAATCGGTTCACGCCGGCTTCAACCACATTTTTCCCGCGCGGGTGCAAACGCAAAAGCCGGAGGGCGGTTTCCGCGCCTCCGGCTTATGCGTGGGTGTGAAGTGACGAGTGAATTGAATTTTGCCCGACGCTCAGAAGGTCATCTCCAATCCCACGTGGGCGAACCGGGGGTGGCCGGGTCGCGGGCCGTGCGGGAGTCGGGAGGCGATGTATTCCTCGTTGAGCAGATTCTGCACCCCGGCGATCAGCTTGGCCGATTCGGTCAGGCGGTAGTGGACGGAAACGTCGAACAGGATGTAGCTGTCGTTTTTGCCAAAACGGGCGTCGGGCGTGCCGTCGGGCCGCTGTTGTTGCCGGGTGTTGCTGGCGTCGGCGTAGGTCGATCCGACGAAAAAGGCGTCCAGGTAAGCTCCCCAGCGGTCGATCTCCAAGCCGGTGCCGGCCGAGAGTTGGTATTCGGGCACGTAGGGAAGCCGGTTGCCGTCGCGGGCGCCGGCGAAGATCGACTCGACCGCCGCGCCGGAGCCGGTTCCCGCGGCGGCGTCGCCGCGGATTCTGGCATCGGTGTAGGTGAAGGCGACCCGGTTGGGCATGCGGAAGCCCCAATCGTTGGCCACCCCCGGATCAAACCCGGCGCTCAATTCCAGGCCCATGGAGCGGGCGTCGCCGGCGTTTTCCGCCGCGCCGGTGCCGGTGCCCCCGATGTTGTCGGGCACGATCAGATCGCTGAACTCGGTGAGGAAGAGCACCGCCTCGGTCTGAAACCCGTTGCGGTTGTTGTAGCGGACGCCGGTTTCAAAGCCGAGGGAGGATTCTTCCTTCAGGCCGTTTATGACCGCGGTGGGGGAGGGGGTGGAGATGCCGCGGAAGACCCCGCCGAAGAAGCTGAGGTGGTCGGTGTGCCGGTAGGTGGCGCCGATGCCGGGAGCATACACGTCGAGAGAAGCCGAGTTGGTTACCCCGGTGCGCCGGTTATTGTTTCGGTAGCGAATGTGCTCGTAGCGAATGCCGGGGGAGACCGACCATTGGTCCCACTCGATGGTGTCCTTCACATGCAGGGCGATGGAGCGGGCGGTGCCTTTGCGGTTGTCCTGGGAGCCCGGAGCGCCGGCGTTGGCGAGGGCAATCCGGTCATTGGCGAACACATCGTATGTATCCTGATTTTGGAAACGGTCCTCGTAATCCTCGTGCAGGCGGACGCCGATTTGCAGGGTGTGGTCGGCGCCCAGGGCTTCGAAGCGTTGATCGAAGACGGATTCGAGACCGTAGGAGGCGTAGCCGCGGTTATTGTTGCGCACGCGGATGGTCCCGTTGCGATCGCCGCGAAGGACCCCCAGCGGGCGTCCGTCATTCACCCCGGCCAGCGCTTCGGAAAGGTTGATGTTTCCTTCGCCGTCCTGGGCATTCACATCGTGCAACTTGTACCAAGCCCGGTTGAACTCGTTGTAATAGCCGGTGGTGACGAGGCGGTTGTCGGGAGTCGGCTCGATCAGGTGTCGGAGGTAGGTGCGGGTTTGCTCCGTTTCGATCCGATCGAACATGGTGGAGGCGTAGCGGCGGAACGGATCGCGCTGGAAGTCGTCCTCGGTCAGGCCAAGGTAGGTTTCATCGGCGTCGCGGTCGGTGCGGCCGAGTTTGAACTCGATGCGCTGGGGAACGGCGGTGTCCGGTTCCCAAAACAGTTTCACCATCGGTTCGTTGTTGGTGAAACCGGTGTCGTGGGAACGCGGGGTGGCCCCGATGCCATCGATTTTTTTGAAACCGTCGTTGGAACGGTGGTAAAACTCCACCAGATAGCCGAAGGTTCCGTGGCGGGTCTCCACCGATTCCCCGGTGTAGCCGTGGAAACGGATGTCATGGTTCCCGCCATAGGAGGCGCGGGTGTAAGTCGTCCGTTCGCGCGGCACCGGAGTGGAGAGGTAATTGATGACCCCGGCGGTGGTGTGGGGTCCGTATTGGATTTGGCTGGAGCCCTTGAGGATTTCCAGTCCGTGCATGCGACCGGTGGTCGGCGTGTAATAGGCCGCCGGGTTGGCGTAGGGGGCGGGGGCGGAGAGAATGCCGTCCTCCATCACGGTCAGGCTGCTGGTGCGCATGGAGCCGATGCCGCGGAAGCTGATGTTAGGGAACAGACCGAACCCGTCCTCTGTGCGGAAATAGACTCCCGGCACCCGCCGGATGACTTGGTCGATATTGTCGTAGCCCTGGGAGCGGATTTCGCCGACGTCGATGTAGGCGGCCGAGCCCGGCAGAGCTTCGATCCGATCCGGCGAGCCGATGATCTGAATCGGATCCAGCTCGACCACCCGTTCGCGGGAGGGAATGTCCACGGCGGTTTGCGCCGAAAGAAGACCCGGAAGCGTCAGCGAGCCGAAGAGAAGAAGATGGCATGTCTTGTTCATAGGAAAAAACGGTTAATGAAACTGAGATTCAATCTCAATAGACCGGTTTTTGCGGGTGCTTGGGGCCGCGTCAACCCCTTTTTGAGATTAAGTCTCAATTTTTTTCGGGAGGTCTTATTGGGGGGAGGAAAGGAATGGGTGCGGTTGTGTCGGCTTACAGACCGGTGCGGACGGCTCAGCTTGCCATTCCGCCAAGGCCGGAGGTCGTCCGACAAAAGACCGATGTGGTTTTTTACTTCAAGCTGAGGCCGACGCGCCAGAAGTTTTTATCCTCCACGGTGGTGGGGACAACGACTTCGAAGTTTCCGGGTGACGGGCTGGTGATGGCTTGCGGAGCGGGGGTCCACGATCCGGCCAGAGTCATGTCGGCAAACAGCTGAAAAATCAGCGCGCCGGCGTAGGGCTCGGGAAACTGGAACGTGATGCGGGCCTGACCCGGCCCGGCCGGTTCGATGAGCAGGACCGGCAGGTGAAGGTCGGCGGGCGGATTGGCCGAATAACTGGCGAAAACGAACGGATCTTTGCCATCCAGGTATTTTTGCAAATTCGTGTAGCCGTCGCCGTTGAGGTCGGCCCACGGATCGGCGCCGGTGTCCCCAAAAAAAGCTTGTTCCCATTCGTCGCCGAGCAGATTGCCGTCGGTGTCCTCGCCCGAGGCGGAGGGGAGCAGTGCGATTTCCGCCAGCGGAACGCCGCCGAGTTCGATCACTTCGAGGGACGTGCCGACACAGGCCGCAAACGGGGCGTCGGTGAAAACCCTCGCTTCCAGGCGGGTGCCCGGAAGCACCCGGAAATTGGCGGGCAGGCGGAAGGCTTCGCCGTCGGGGTTGAAGAGGCTGTAGAGGGTGGAGGGAAAAAAGACTTCGTTAACCACCAGGCAACCCGGCGTGTCAAGGGAATCGGCGCGGAACTCCAGCAACAGGAGCGACGACGGCCGTGCGGCGGGACTCGCCGTGATCACGGGAATGCCGTTCACCGCGCCGGCGTAGGTCGAGGCGGGGAGGGAGGTGAACGGAGCCCCGGCCAGATCGCTGAAACCGGGCGCGTAGGGTTCCGGCAGGGCGCCGGTGGCGATGAACCGCCGGAGAACGTCCACGGGCGGCTCCAAGGCCCCCGGGAAAGCGTTACCGTGGGCGGCGCTGATGCGGTAAACATCCCGGGCCACATCGCGGAGGGCGGCCACGCCGGGATCGGCCGAGTCGCGGGTGGTTTGCCGGATGGCGGCCGCCGCGGTGGCGGGATTGTGGGCGGCGTGGGACGGCGCCCAGCGGGAGATTTCGCGCAGGGCCTCCTCCACCGGGGAGACCGCTCCCGAGGTGGCGGTTGACATCGGGCGGGCCCCCTCGCGGGTGCGGTGGGAGGTCAGCGTGAGGAAATTCGGGTTGAAAGCGGGTGGATTGCCAGCGTCGGGGGTGGTCGGCGTGAAATCACCGGAAAGCAATCCGCGGGCGACCATCCGCGTTTGCAACCACCGTTCAAAGAGGAGCGCGGCCAGGGTTTCGGTGGCGTCGAGCGTCTCCGCCACCACCGGTGGTGGCTGGGAGTTGTGGAAAGCCTCGGCTCCGGCCCGCCACGCGTTGGCCTCGGCGGTCAAGGTTCCGCCGGTGAAGGCGCGGCTGTAGGACGGCCAGGAGATCCCGGTGAGAGGCAGCAACCCGATCAATTCCCGCCCCACGGAGCTGGGCGCGGGGGCGGTCGGCAGGGTGCCCGCCAAAGCGTAATTCGGACGGGTGGAGACCACGAAGACCGAAGCGTGTTCGCCGGAAAGCGAGGTTAGGAGCGCGGACGGCTCGGGAAAAGGCGGATAAATCCCCAAGCCCTCGTTGCGGTCGATGGTGGCGGGAATGGGATCGCGGCCCTGGCCGACCAAGGCGCCGCTCAAGGTGCGGGCGAAAATCTGGTTGCCGCCGTAAACCGTGCCGTCGGGCAACGTTTCCGGTGGGTCGGTGGCCAGTCGGCTCGGGGCGAGCGGGTTGCCCGTGCCGTCATCGGACAGCGGCCGCACATAAACATCGACCGCCGATCCACTCAACCAACGGGCGGGGATGCCGGAACCGTCGAGAATGGATTGCAGGGAGTTGCCGATGCCGGCTCCGGCATCACCGTCGGGCAGCCGGAACGGATTGAGGCCGAGCCCGAGTTTGGCGTAATCGGGAACGCCGTCGCCAAGCGAACTGAGGGTGTCGGGAGGTTGGGTGAACCGGTAATGCGCCCGCCGGATGGGCGTGGCCCGGCCGGAAGGGGTCACGCCGAAATACTCAATGGTCGTTTCCTGGAAACGGACCAGATTGCTGAACTGGGAAAACCAGCCCGGATAGACGGCATCGGTCGGATTGGGCTCTGGTCCGGGATCGGCATATACTTGCCAGGTGCCGCCGGCATCGCGAAACCAAATGGTCAAGCTGGCGGGATTGGCGGTGAAACGCAGCTCGATGGAGCGGTCGTAGAGACCCGGCTGGGGTGAAACGGAGACTTGCCCGTCCATCGCGCCGGAGGCGCGGGAGAGGGTGAAAATCGAGACCGGATCGGCGTATTGATTGAGCAAGGCGTAGGTCGAGGAGGGAACGAAAGGCCCCAAATTCAAATTCTGGGGGTCCCCCAGGCCGAGATTCTCACTTTGAAATCTTTCCCCTGCCACCTCGACATTGGCGGGCGGGGAGGGAGGCGGGCCGGAGGTCCAGTCGCGCGCGTGCCGCAGGGAGAGGGGACGGGCGGAGACATCGACAAACGGTTCGCCTGTCATCAAGGTGACGTTGGCCATCCCGGACCGTGGCGCGATCGAGGGAAAATCCTGGGAATTTTCGAGGGAGAATTGACCGCCGCCCGCGTCCCAGGCGTAAAAATCGGCCCCGTCACTGCCGCCGCCGGTTCCTCCGCGCAAAACCAGCAATCCTTCGCCATTGCCCATGGAGACGGCGGCGGTGAACGGTTCGGCGGGCGAGGGGGCGTCGAGGGTTTGGATCAAGGCGCCGGGAGCGGTGCCGTCAAATTCATGGACCGCGATTTCCATGCCGTCTTCCGAAAGCAAGGCCAGCCAGGTCTCGCCGCCCCCGCTGACCGCCGTGAGGCCGCCCAAGGGAAACGGAGTGGGGAAATTCTGGGGCGAACCGGCGATAAAATCGGAGCCGGAGGCGCTGAGACTGCGGCGGGTGAAAACCCTTTCCCCGGGCACGAACGTCAGCAGCGTGCCGATGGCGGCGCCGCCAAAACGCACCAGTTCATAGCGGGTGTCGGCGGCCAGTCCGCAGACGGAGAGGCGGGTGACCGGCGGTCCCGGTTCGTTCATCGAGGCGACCCGGAGGCAAGCTTGGGTGTCATCAATTTCCAAATACCCGATGGTGGAATTCAGGGAGCCGCTGAGGGAGACCCGTTTGAGTTGGTCATGACGGAAAGTTGAGTCGGTGACGTGGGCGGGGTCGGGAAGGATCAGGGAGGCCGAACCGAGGTTTTCGTAAAACCCGAGTGAATACGGCAGGGAGGAATCATTCAGCGACGTGGCCACCGCGAAATCCTCGCGGGCATGGGTTCCCTCCAATTGGCCGGTGGCCACGGAGAGCGGCCCGATTCGTCCGGGAACCCCGGCGCCGTGGGGGGCGAGGATGGTGTTTAACGGGTCGATGATTTGCAACCGGTTGGTGTCGGGTGAGGTGACCACCAGCACATGGCGTCCCGGCGACAGCACCCGGCCGGCGGTGGCGGAGGTGACATCCGCCACCCCGGAACCGCGCGGTTCTTCCCATGTGATGACGCCCGCCGGATTCTGCCGTCCAAACCGGTAGGCGCCGGAGACCCGGTCCACCACGATGATGTCGGGCAGGCCGTTGACGGTGAAATCGGCGGTGACCACGATCTCCGCCGCGCCCTCTTGCACGCGGACTTCGGGCAATTGGGCGGCGAGATGGGCCGCGCCGCCGAGCAGGAATCCGGCCGCAACGGTGAAAAGTGGTTTATGAAGGGAGGTTTTTCGTTTCATGGGGAAGGTCTCCTGGGAAGTTAGGGAATCACAACCGTGCCGACGGGAATGATCTGCAACATCTCTTTCGAATCCTCATCGAAAAGAGCCAACAAGTAGGTGTAGGTGGCGCCGGACACCTGCGGCTGGGTATCCATCAAATAAAGGTCACAAAAACGTTGGTTGCGGGGGTTGATCTCGACATGCACAAACGGGTCGAGAATCAAACGCCCGCCCGTGACCGACGTGTTGATGACCTCTTCCATGAGTGGCGAAACCTGCACCACGTCGCCCGGCACCTCCGGATACAAATCGGAGTCCGGAAGCTGGGTGCGGTAGAGCATGGCGGGCAGGAGGCTCCGCTCCTCAAGCGGGGAGCCGTAAAGGCGGGAGAATAGCCAGACATTGAGATCTTCCGATCTTGAGATTTGGTAATCAAAATCTCCTTTTTCGGATTTGGGAATGGTTTCGCACCACCCCTCGACCTGCCCGATGCGGACACCAACCGTGCCGCGGGCATGCAGGTAAACCGTTCCGAGTTCCGCGTCAAACGAAGACGCGGCGCCGACGCCCGGCAGCGGGCGGGCGGGCCAGGGGACGTCGGGGCCGGTGAATTCCGGTTCCGGCGCCCAGTCAAATTCCTCGATATTGCTCCACGGGCCGACCTCTCCCCCCGCCGTCATGCCGGCGACTTTCACGCGGATGTTGGAGCCGAACATGACCGGCACCTCGACCGAGAACTGGGCGCCGTTGCCAAAGAGCGGGCCGATTAATTCGGTGTCAAAGGAACGGTAGTCGAATTCGAGAAACTCGCCGCCGCCGACCGGTTCGTTAACCAAGTTGGGCGGGGGATTGGTGGTATCCTCGTAGATGAGGTCGGAGGCGTTGGCCGGGACGGCTTCCGGGGTGGCCGCGATCCAGAGGCGGAAACGCTCGATCCCGTAAGGCGGGGCGACCCAACTGATTTTGGCGGTGGGTGTGATGCCGTTGTTGCCGGAGCGGATCGGTTTCATCATGGGGGTGGCGATGGGTTGGCTGCCCTGCATTCCCAAACAACCGAGACGCTGCATGCGGCCGGGGTTGCCGTTGATGTCGAAAACCTGAAGAAACAGGCAAACGTTGGCGGCGGAGGCGGGCAGCAGTTTCAGCGGCACCTCCAGTTCCTCGGTCGGATCATAGTCGCCCGAACCTTCCTCCGCGAGAGTGAGCGGCCCGTTGTCCACGCGGTAGTAGAGCTTGTATTGCCGCACGCCGGGGGTGGGGAAAAATTTAACAATAATCCATGGGGATTCCACTTCCGGGATGGTGCCCGGCAGGGGGATGAAGTGGTTTTGGCAGGCGCGTCCGAAATTGCTGCCTCGCGTAAAAAACGGAATGCGCTCATAGCTGCCGACCGCCTGCCAAGTGAACAGCAGGTATTCACGGGACCCCGGGAAAAACTGGGACTCGATCTGCTCCCAGTTGGAAACTTGACCGAAGCTGGAATGGGCGCGGGCGCGGAAGCGGGTGAATTTTCCGGCGGACGCCCGCAGGTCGCGCACGCGGCGCTCCACCTTGTCCACACCCTTGGCGAAATGAACGGTGCCGAGGGGGATTACCTGCTCGTTTTCCAAAATCTGCTCGAATTCCACTCCGGAAATATGGTGTTGCCCCGGTTCCCGATAGGCGACCAACAAGTGGTTGATGAAATCCTCGTCGGTGGTTTCCGTCAGGCGGAGTTCGGCCCGTTCCCCGAAAATCAGCGGGGTGAAGCACCAGGTGAAAATACTCACGGAGGGGGAGTCCGGCCCGACGCGGTCCCGCAGCACGCCCGGCACCGGCGGGGAATGTCCGGCCAGGTTGCCGAAGGGGGGAGGGAAGCAGGTTGCCGCGCCGCCTGGCGAGAGCGAGCCGTCGTCGGAGGAGCGGATGGTGTACCAGACGGTGTTGTCGTAGGTCAGCCCGGTGGAGGCGTCGTAGGGGCCGGGGTCGTCCCACGAAAGCCACTCCTCGCCCGGCGATGGCCAAATCGGCCCGGCCACCAGGTTGGCAATGGGGTCGCCGCCATCCCGGTACACATCGTCGCTTCGTTGCCACCGGTAAATAAAATAGCCGGTGGTTTTTTTGTCGCCGGAGTTGTCATTGGCCCGCCAGTGCAGGCGGAGGATCTGGGAATCCGCGCCGCCGTCCCAAGTATATTCGTTGGTTACCCGCATGCCGCGGGGACTTGGCGGCGGCATGGTGTCGCAAAACGTGCCCAAAACCGCCGGGGAAACCCCGCTGTTGAGATCGCGGCCCAGCAGATCGCGAACGGTCACGAAATAATAAAACTGGTCGCCGTTTTGGGGCGGAGTGTGCGATGTCGGATATCCCGGAAAACGGGTTTCCTCGTCGGTGAAGAAGGAGACCGTGTGGTCCAATGCGGGCATCTCCGAGGCGAACAACATGCGGTTCGGGGTGATGGGGCCCGAGTTGACCCGGCCGACGCCGGAACCGGGAGTTTCCGCCAGGGCCGCCAATACGTCGGGGTCCGGCGGGGTGGCGGCCCAATCGGGCGATTGCGCCTCGGCGAAGGCCTTCTCCACCCGGTAGAGGTTGTAGCCCTGGGTCATGAGAAGGCGGCGGCGCAGTTCGGCGGGCGTGTCCCAGACCAGTTTTACATTCAGATTGTTGTATCCATCCCGTGGATCGTCCGGCGTGAGGGCGAGGAGGGAGGGGCCGGGGAGCATCACCGGAGCGGCGTGATCGACGGTGACCCGCCCAATGACCCCGAGGTCCCGGTTGCGGACCGGATCATGCTCGCGGATTTCAAAGGTGACGGGACCGGCGGCCGGGATCGGAAGGGCGGCGGCTTGCCCCAGCGCCATGTTGAGGGCGGGATGGCGGCGGGCGGCCAGCAACAGATTTTCCACGAACCGGGGTTCCTCCAGCGCTCCGAAGATTACCCCCGCGATTTTGTTGGGCAAAGTGGTGGAGCCGACCGCCAGATCCTCGAACAAATTGTCGATGGTGTTTTCCAGCGCGTCGGCATCCTCGCCCAGGGCGTGCACCGCGCGGTCCACCAGGGCGGACACCGCCAGCGGGTCCACTTGCAGGCGCGTCAGCGAGACCCGCTCCATCGGCGAAAGCGAGGAGGCCGGTCCCGGTTTGCTCCAGATGCTGTAGGTTTTGGTCTCCATCAGCTCCGGCACGTTGCTTTGCCAGAGAATGTAGGCCCAGGCCTGGCCGTTGGCTTCGGTGGTGACGGCGGCGGTGAATACGGATTCCTGGACCGGCAAATCCTCCTGCGCGCCCGCGGGGGCGGCGAAGATGAAAAGCAGGGAGACGAGGGAAGCCGTCAGGCGGGTTTGGGTGAAGTGGCGTTTCATGGTGTAGTGGATGCGGGGTTTCATTTCGGGCCGCCCTTTCCGGACATGGACCCGTCCGAGCCGATCTCGGTTTCCATGGTGATGGTCTTGTCAAACTTGATACAGAAACTGCACGGGCCGATTTCCCCTTTGGCGCGTCCCTTGCCCTTCAGGCGGGTGACGTCGCCGACGCGGGCGCCGACCATGTCAATGCGGCCGGAGATCGAGACCAGGCAGAGAATTTCGCCGCCCACCCCCAGGCCGAGGCGGGCACCGTAAGTCGGTCCCTCGATGAAGTAGAAGAACCCGACCCCGGCGTCGGCGGTGATTTTGAAGAAACAGCTCGCGGGAATGCCCAGAATCACCTCGGAGACCGGGATGTGGGCCTCACCATACACGTAAGCGCCCGTGAACGACGGGTCCGGCTCACCGAGGGCGCTGGCCACCAGGGGATCCCACAGTTCGATCGGTTCGAGGGTGCAGGTGCGGCCGAAGAAGACCCCGCCCTTGGCGCCGTAGTCACCGATTTTCATGCCGAGGGCGGCGCTGACGTAAGCTTCGGTGGAGGAGAACATGATCCCGACGGCAAAGTCGGTGATGGTGAATGCCTCGAAAGAAACCTCCCCGCTGGCGATGGCGAAACTCCCGCCAAATCCGTCGGGACGCAGCCCCCACGGGCCGCCTTCGTTCATCATGGCGAATTTCGCCGCCACATTGACCCGCAAATCCGGGACGAGAAAATCGACGCCGACGTCGAGAGCCCCGATGGTAACTTCGGTATAAGCCTCGTCGTCGCCAAGAATGATGCATCCGGGCGGCTGGTCGATGGAGGTGTACTGGTTGATTTCCAGGAACGCCTTGATGGTGGTTTCGTCGGGGATTTTCAGCTCGAACTTTCCGTCGATCCGCACCTTGCGCATGGCGTCGCCGTTGAAAATGGCGTACCCTTGGAGGGAGCCGGAGCCGAATTTGTCGGAGACGCTGCCGAGCGCGCCGTTGATGCTGTCGTCAATGTCGGCGAGGAAATCCCCGATGGCCTCCTTGATCAGCCCGTTGACCTCGCCAAGCGCGTTGTCGAGGCCCTGGCGGATGGCGGCGTTGACATCCTGCAAACGCTGTTTGACGGCGACCTGAATCTGTCCGATCAGCACGGTGTCGAGGACGAAGTCATAAACCGTGTTTTTGATGAGCAGCTTGACCTCTTCCGGATCCTTGGCGAGGAAGTTGACCCCTTGGGAAACCGCCGGGCCGTAGTCGCCCAGTTCATCCATGAGGGTGTTGAGCACGTCGGTTTTGACGATTTCGATCTCGGCGTTGGCGGCGGTGAAAAGATCCGCGAGGTGGTCCCGGAAATCGAAACTGACCACGTTGTCGAGAGTGCCGCGGATTTGGGTGACCACTTCGGTCAAGTCGGAGACGATGGAATGGATTTGCGCCACCGTCGGCTTGATGAACTCCAGATGCGGGTCGAGCAATTCACCGATGCGCTGATCGACTCCGGAGGCGTCCAGTATGCTGCCGAGGGTGCCGCCGATTTCGGCGGAAATCACTTTGATCAACTCGCGGCTGAGGGTGCGGATGGCGAGCAGTTCCTCGGTGGAGGGATCGGTGGCGAGAAAGTCGTCGCGCACAACGATGAGCCCGTTTTCGACCTCGGTGAGGATTTCAATCAGCCGGGTCACCTGATCCTTGGCGGTGCTGACCGCCGGGTTGAGCGGATCCATGACGTGTTCCTGGATCAGGTCGCCAAGGATTAAATCCAAGTCGGGCGGCACGCCCGCGTTTTGCCAACCGGTGGAAAGATCGGTCCATTGGTCGTGCAGAAAGGCGTAAACGGTGTCCACCATGTCATCGACCGGATCTTCGATGATGCTTTCGAGGTAGCCCCGCAAGTTGTCGTTGAGCGTCATGGCCAACTCGTCGATGGCGTTGTTGATTTCATCGAAGACAAGATCGAGGCCGGCGTCGGCGGCCGCCTTGAAGATGCCGGTGGCCTCATCGAGTTGGTTGACCACGAAATTTGTCAGGTTGATGGTGGGCAACCCGTCGTAACTTGCCCCGAAGGTCAGCTCGGCCCGTTCCGCGCTGAGGTATTTGAGGCGGTGGTCAATTTCCAGAATGACGAATTTTTTGGTCGCCTCGGCGGAGTATCCATCTTCCGAATCCACCGAATCCTTGGCGTCAAGGGAGCGGAAGGTGCGGGTGGTGCTGTTCCATTGCACCTTGTATTTCAAAACAATGGCGCCGCCGAGCCAGGATTGGCGCACAAACGGGTAGAAGGCCGGGCTGGACCGGTAGGTGTCCAAATCCTCGCCGGTGCCGCCCGCGCCGCCGCCGCTTGGGTAGGGAAAGCCCCGGTTCCAGAAATCGTGGTATTCCCCTTCGAAGAAATTCCCGGGGGAACCGCCGGTTTGCCAGCTTCCGTTGGCCACGTGGAGGATGGCCGCGCCCCAGTTGCCGGGGGGCACGCCGTCGCCGGGCGGGCGGTTCGAGGTGGTTTGGATGTGAACCTGCATCGCCTCGAAAAACGAGACCTTCAACCGCCCGGCCAGGTTGATGAACCCGTCGCCGGCCGGGTGCTGGGCGGCTGTGAATTTGAAGGTGTTTTCCTCCAAGGCCGAGGGAAGCCCGGGGTTGTCAAAATAAGCGTCGGCCACCGGGGTGAGGATGTATTCCTCGAAACCGCCCTGGGTGGTCTGCCGTTTGGGTCCGCGGAAGGTGGTTTTGGTCGGCAGCTTCAGGCGCGAATCGAGCCCGGCCAGGCCGCCGCCGATGGTGTCGGAAAATTGTTTGGGAATGAGGTTGCCGTGGGGGAAAAAGCCGAGGGTGCCGTGAAGGGTCTCGCTGACGTGCGAGGAGTAGCCGTTGACTCCCATGGTGAGGTAGGCCTTGCCGACATCGCAGGCGTCTCCCCGCGCGAAGCCCATGGCCAGAATGTCGATGGGGGCGAGCCAGTAGGCGAGGGTTTGCTCGGCGCTGTCCTCCGCCACGTCCATTTTGTCGAGCCCGCCGTCGCAGAGGAAGGTCAGGCGGTTGAATTCGGGTTGGATGGCGGCGGGATAGGGAAGCGCGATGGAGCCGCTGGTGCGGGAATCGACGTTGTTGTTATCAAGAAAGGCGAGGCCGAAATTGGTCAGGGTGACTTCATAGCCGTAAATTTTCAGCATGTCGGGGGCGCTGGGAACTTTGTCGTGCCGTCCGGAAACCCCGCCGGTCCGGATGTAGTATTTGGAGAGATTTTTGAGGGCGTAGGGACCGTAGGGCTCCCCTCCCAGCACGCTGCGTCCTGGGATGCCGGAATCGTCCGCTTCGTTGGGGCCCAGGCGGAAGTTCAAACCGGCGTAGTCGGCCAGTCCTTGGTGGTAGGGCGTGGTCTCGTCAAATTCCAGCTCGGGGCGTTCCGTGAGTTGGCCGTCGGCATCGACCCCCGAAAGGAGGATGGAGCCCGGGCCGAAAAGGATGCCGAAGGTTCCGGCCAGCCTTTCCGAACCGTGAATGAAATGACCGGAGACCGCGAGACGCCCTTCAAAAAAAGGAGGCATCACCTGGTGGGCGAAATCGGGCATCGAGGGGATGTACCCCCAGCGCAAATCGAGCCCGGAGGGAATCTCGATGGAGGCGAAGAGTCCGCCGTCGGCCGAAATGTGGAGACGCGGGCCGGAGCCGGTGTCCGGAGCCAGAACCTCGACGCCTT
>PXDN01000107.1 GCA_003566375.1 Opitutia bacterium | reverse complement strand
CTGCTCCTGATGCTGCCGTTGTACGGCTTCGTGCATTTTCATTTTTTCAACAAAATCCGCGAAAGCCACACCCGCGCCCGCCTCGCCCATGAGCACCTGACCGGAACGGCCAACGAGCTGATCACCGCCCTGCGGTTGGTGCGCAGCTTCGGGGAGGAGAAGCAGGCGGAGACCCAGCTCGACGTCAGCAGCTACGATTTGGCGGCCTCGCGGGTGCACATGCACAGCCTCAGCTCGGTGCTGGGCACCTTCATCCACGTGAGCACGCAAACCCTCTCCCTCGTCATCGTGGGCGGCGGGGCGATCCTGGTTTTGCACAACAACCTGACCATCGGCACGCTGTTCGCGTTTCTGGTGGCCCTCCCGATCATTCTCATGCCGATGCAGATGCTCGGCCAGATCAGCGAGCAGTATTTCGTGGGGCAGGAGAGCTACAACAGCCTGAAGGAGCTGCTGGACTCGGCCTACGTGGAGGAGTGGAACGGGCAAAACCGTCCGGTGCCGTTGCGGGGAGAGATCCGGTTTGAAAACGTCTCCATGAGTTACCCCGGGTCGGACAAGCGGGTGATCGAGGATTTTTCGCTGACCATTCAGCCGGGGGAACACGTGGCGTTTGTCGGCCCCTCCGGTTCGGGGAAAAGCACTCTCGCCAATCTGGTGCTCGGTCTCTACCGGCCGGTGGAAGGCATGATTTGCCTCGACGGGTTGCCGCAGGAGCAAACCGACATGCGGTGGTTTCGCCGCCAGGCCGCCGTGGTGATGCAGGAGAGCCTGTTGCTCTCGGGCTCGGTGCTCGACAACATCCGCTTTGCCCGGCACGACGCCACCGAGGAGGAAGTTCGCGAGGCCGCCCGCCAGGCCAACGCCGAAGAGTTCATCCTCGCCATGCCGCAGGGATACGGCACGCCCCTCGGCGAGCGCGGCGTGAACCTCTCCGGCGGCCAGCGCCAGCGCATCTCCATCGCCCGCGCCATCCTGCGCGACCCGCGCGTATTGATTCTCGACGAGGCCACCTCGGCCCTCGACTACGAGAGCGAGAAGCTGATTCAGGAAGCGCTGGAGCGGTTGTCCAAGGGGCGTACCGTCATCACCATCGCCCACCGGTTGAGCACCATCCGCAACGCCGACCGTATCGTCGTGTTATCAAAAGGGCGGCTGGTGGAGGAGGGAACGTTCGACAACCTCGCGGCCCAAAACGGCGCTTTCAAAAGCCTGCTCCGACGCGGAGGGGAAGGGGGAGGATGAGGGATGAGGGATGAAACCTGCACTTGAAACCTGAAACCTGAAACCGGAAACCTGAGACCAACCTGAGACCGGAAGGCGGAAAAGGATGAAACTTGAAGGCTGAACCTGAAACCTGTGGCCTGAAGTCTGAAGTCTGAAGCCGGATTACAAAAGATCGCGGCTGGACGGGGTGGGGCGTTCGTCGTATTTCCTTTGCATGGAAATCGAACCGGTTGAATTGGTTCACCGCGACTTCGGGGGCGAAGACCGTCCCCCGCTGGTGGTTTTGCACGGGCTGCTGGGCTCCTCCCGCAACTGGGCGGGCGCCGCCCGCGGGTTGACGGACTCCTTTCACGTGCTGGCGCCGGATTTGCGCAACCACGGCCGGTCTCCCCACGCGTCTCCGCACACCTACGCCGCCATGGAGGCGGATTTGCGGGCATGGTCGGACCGAACGGGAATCGGCCAAACCCTTCTCCTGGGGCACAGCATGGGCGGAAAGCTCGCCATGCGCCTGGCCTGCCGCCAACCGGACCAGGTGCGGGCGCTGGTGGTGGTGGATATTGCCCCCGGCCGCCGCCAACCGCGCCACGATGACGAATTCCGCGCCATGAACGCGCTTCCCCTCGACCGGCTGAAATCCCGCGCCGAGGCCGAGGCCTGGATGGAAAAGGAAATTCCCTCGTGGGGCATGCGGCAATTCCTGCTCACCAATCTCGATCGCCGGGAGGAGGGCGGCTTCTCCTGGCAGATCAATCTCCCGGTGTTGACCCGCGATCTGGAGGCCACCGGCGCGGCCCCGGTGGAGGAAGGAGAAACCTTCGAGGGACCGGTGTTGTTTTTAATTGGGGGCAAATCCGATTTCGTGACTGAAAGCCATCATCCCCTGATCCGGCGGCACTTTCCCCAAGCCGACATCCGCGTCGTGGAAAACTGGCGACACAATCCACACATTGAAAACCGGGGGGAGTTCACGCGCATGGTAACGGAGTTCACATCGGCTCTTTAGAGCAACCCACGCTGGTTTTACGCGGCTTGACTTGTCTGTTTGGATATGTTGAATGGGTTATACACTCGCAAACCTGCCTTGCAACTCTTTCGGCTTATCTAATCTGAAACAAGGGTCCGCCATGAATAGTATGATAAAATCATTCTCTCTTCGTCTCTGCTTCCCGCTGCTGCTTCCCCTGTTGCTTTCCGCCGCTCCCGCCGGTGCGCTGACCATTCCCTCCGACGGATCCGACGGGGCTTTCGAGCCCGCGGGAAACATCGTCGTGGACCTCTCCCTCGCCGCCACCGGATCGTGGGACACGCCGGGCAGCGGGTCGGGGGTCTATGATCCGGAGCAATGGGCGGTGGTCTTCAAATTTTCCTCCATCAACATCCCGTCCGGGGTGACCGTCACCTTTCTCAACCACCCTTCCCGCGCGCCGGTGATCTGGCTTTCCCAGGGAGACGTGGTCATTGATGGAACCGTCTCTTTGAACGGCGCGCCGGGACATGATTTCAACGGCCTGCGCGGCTTCTCGGAGCCCGGGCCGGGCGGTTTCCGGGGAGGGCGCGGGTCCGACGCGCAAACCCCCGGCGCGGCCGGCATGGGGCCGGGAGGCCCCGCCTACACTTCGGCTTCCCCCGGAGGCGACAGCGGTGCCGGCAGCGGGGCTGGCCATGGCGCGCCGGGTGCCGCGGGAAGCTCGGGCGGGGCCGGGGCCGGCAGTCCGGGGAGCGCCTACGGCAATCCGGGGGTCTTCCCGCTCATCGGGGGATCAGGCGGAGCCGGTTCGGCGATGGGCGACCGCGGCCGCGGGGGAGGAGCGGGCGGCGGCGCCATTCTGATTGCCACCTCCCAGTCAATCCTCCTCAACGGCCAAGTGCGGGCCAATGGAGGCGGCAGCCCAAGCGGCGGCGGGACGACCCAAACCTATGCGGGCGGCGGCAGCGGCGGTGGAATCCGGCTCGTGGCCGACCACATTTCGGGCAACGGCACGCTTTTGGCGCTTGGCGGCGCCGGCGGCACTGGTATTGCGGGCCGCAACGGCGGCAACGGAGCCGTCGGACGCATCCGCGTGGAGACTTTCACGAATGAATTGGTGGATCTTGGCAACCCGGCCTACTCCCTCGGCGTGGCGGAGGAGACACCCCGGCTGTTTCGCCAACCGGAAACGCCCATGATTCGTTCGGTCAGCCTTGGGGGGAAAACCGTTCCCGAGGACCCGCGCGCCGAACTTGCGTTTCCCAACACGGATGTTTCCCTGCCCTCCGCCGGACCGGCCTCTTTGCTCATTGAAGCTTCGCACGTGCCCTTGGACAGTGTGTTGACGGTGCGCGTGATCCGCCGGACCGGGATCGATGAAACGGTCCTGGCCGAATACGCGGGGGGAACCTTCGAGGATTCCACTTGGACGGCGGAAATCGACGTCGCGGACGGATTTTCCACCGTGCAGGTGCTGGCCGGTTTTCCGGATTGAGAAGAGGCACAACCTGTTTCACGGCAAGGTGCCACCCGAATGAGAATCCCAGTTGTCAATCGCGGATCACACATCCTCCCGGGCTTTGCCCGGGTTGTCGTTTGGGTGGCGGTGGCGCGGGCGGTTGGATTCGCGGCGGCTGCAGACGCGACCGATGCGCTGGCTCGGGAATTCACGTTTTTTTTCGGGGATACCTCACCCGTGTCCGCGAACGATGCCGCAACACGTGAATTTTCGGTCTTCGCCGGACCGGTTGGTTCGCGGCTGGCATTGACGGACACGGTGGCGCGGGAGTTTTCCCTCTTTGCCGGTTCTCCCCAAGTGCCCCCTGTTGCGGCAGACGCGGTGACCCGCGAATTTTCCCTTTTCGCCGGTTCGCCGGAATTGCCTCTTTTCGTGGCGGACGCGGTGACGCGGGAGTTTTCCATTTTTGCCGGAGAGCCTCCGTTTATTCCGGTGCGGGACGCGGTGGCGCGGGAGTTTTCCGTTCACGTGCCCGCGGCCCCCTCGGTCACGTTGAACCCGGAGCCCCTGGTTTACCTTGAGGGGGCGGGCGTGGTGGTGATCGATCCGACGGCCGCCGTGGCGGATCCGGACACGGACGTGCTTGCGGGCGGGTATCTTCGCGTATCCATCAACGGCGGGGCCGCTCCGGGAGACGTTTTGGGGATTGCGGCAAACGGCCCGGCCGGCATCACGCTGGAGGACGGGGACGAGGTCTGGTTTGACGGGGCGTCCATCGGCATCTTCGCGGGGGGAACGGACGGGGAACCGTTATTGGTCGAGTTGAACACCAACGCGACTTTGGCGGCGGTCGAGGCTTTGGTCCGGTCGGTCACCTTCGCCAATCCCCTGCGTTTCCCGACCGGAGGCGTGCGACCGGTGGTTTTTGTGCTGTCCGACGGCGACGCGGGGGAAGGCCCCGCCGCTATCCGAGCCATTGAGGTGATCCCGTTCAATCACCCGCCGGTGGCCGGGCCCGATTTCCTGGGCGCGGCCCGTGACACGCCGTTGCCGGTGGCGGTGGAAACGCTGCTGCTAAACGATTTTGATCCGGACGGGGATCCCCTGCATCTCTCACTCCCCGACACCGCATCCGCGGCCGGGGCGGTTCTGTCGCTGGAGGACGGGATGGTGACTTATGCTCCGCCAGTCGGCTTCACTGGCACGGACGTGTTCACCTACCTGCTGGCCGATCCCTTCGGTGGCGAAGCCGACGGGCGGGTCACGGTCTATGTGCGGGCGGAGGACGATCCCGCCATCACCATCCTGGAGATGGGAATGAACGGGGAGGGGGAGTTTGAAATGCGGGCGGTCGGCTTGCCGGACCGGATTTACGAAGCCTTCACGTCATTGGACCTTGTCACCTGGACTCCTCTGGGCGAGGTGGAAACCGGGTCGGCGGGCGAATTCCGGTTTGTCCACCCCGGGACCGTGTCCGACCCCCGGCGCTTCTTCCGTTTTAGTTTGCGCGACTGAGCGGTCTTTGTGGCGCATCGGGTTTTACCCGACGATCTCCGTGTGTATCGTGGCATTGGGTCTTACCCGATGATTTCCGCCAACCCGTCGGCAGCGGGCTTTCTTGATGAAGATATTGGAGCTGCCTCAACCGCTTTGCTGACGCCAACCGGAAAGAATGCATGGTGGCCGACACCGTTTTGCCGCGGCCGGGGAATTGTCGACACGCGCGCCGGGTCGAAACCGGGCGTTTTTTGTGGGAGAATGGATGGGTTGTTCAGCGAAACCAGAATCAACGGTCGCCCTCTTTTCCGCCTTCCGTGAGGCAGCATCCGGTTCGGTCCAATTCACCCCTCAACCGAGGTGGGCCTGACGGCTGCTTTGGAGCGCCGAATTTCCGCTTTCCTCAAAGGCCGCATGAATCACTGATAGTAAACTAAACGGTGATGGGTCATTAGGGGGATGGCTTCAGATGGTGGTTGGATTATTGAATTGATCCAATGAGCCGACAGAGTCGGAAACGCGAGAAAAAGAATGCCACGGGCCTGTCACTCCTCCAGGGGTTCCAGCCAGATGTGTTTGATCTGCTGGTGGTCGAGCACGTTGGCCTGCCAGCCGCGCACGCTCGGGCTCACCAGGTAGGCGGAGCGGTAGTGATAAACCGGAGTCACCGGCAACTCCTCCAGCAGGATCGCCTCGGCCTCTTGGAAAAGGGCGTGGCGCTCCTCCGGCCCGTCCGCCCGGGCCGCCGCCTCGATCAGGTCGTCGTAGCGGGTGTTGGACCAGCCGGTGTTGTTGTTGCCGCCGTCGGTCACCCACATGTCGAGAAAGGTGTTGGGGTCGTGATAATCCCCGATCCAGGCGGCGCGGCCGATGTCGTAGTTGCCCCCGCGCACGGAGGCGAGATAGACCTGCCACTCCTGGTTGACCAGCGTGATGTGGACGTTGAGGTGTTCCCGCCACATCTGTTGCAGGGCTTCGGCGATGCGGCGGTGGGTGTCCTGGGTGTTGAACAACAGCTCGAAACGGGGGAATCCTTCCCCGCCGGGAAACCCGGCCTCGGCGAGAAGTTCGCGGGCGGCCTCCGGGTCGAATTCCACCCGGGATTCACTGGTGTAGCCGGCGGTGTCGGGCGGGGTGAAAAACCAGGCCGGGTCCATGTGCCCGTGCAGGACATTGCGCACCAGGCTCTCCCGGTCGATGGCGAGCGAAAGGGCGCGCCGCACCCGCGGATCGCTCAAGCCTTCCCGCTCGGTATTGAACCGGAAATAATAGACGCCGAGATACGGGGCGGAGTGAACGATTTCCGGGCGGTCGCGTTTGTAGGCGGTGATGCGCTCCGGCGGAGCGTTTTTGGTGATGTGGATCTGTCCGGACCGGAACGCGCGGTCCTCGGTGTCGGGGCTGGCGATCGGGTGCAGGCGGACTTCGTTCAAGCGGACCGTTTCCCGGTCCCAGTAATGAGGGTTGGGCCGGGCCACGATGTGCTGGTGGGTGCGCCATTCGGTCAGGGTGAAAGGGCCGTTGCTCACAAACCGGCCCGGACGCGTCCACGGCGTGTGCGGATCGTCGATCCGTCCGTGCGCGAGAATGGTGTCGGGATGAACCGGATACCAGGAGGCATGGGTGATTAGGGAGAGAAAGTAGGGAGTCGGGTGGGCCAGGCGGACAACCAGGGTTCGTTCATCGGGAGCTTGAAAGCCGACTTGGGAAAAGTCGTCAATCCCGCCGGTGTTGTAGGCGCGGGCGTTTTCCACCACCCAGAGCATGTAGGCGTATTGACTGCCAAGCCGCGGAGAAAGCATGCGGCGGTAAGAAAAGAGAAAATCCTCAGCCGTGACCGGATCACCGTTGGACCAGCGCCCGTCTTCCCGCAGGTGAAACGTGTAAACGAGGCCATCCTCCGAAACCTCCCAGGATTCAGCCGCCCCGGGCACCGGCGACAAGTCGCGGGCATCCAGGCTGACCAACCCCTCCATCAGCACGCGGAGCACGTCGGAGGCGGCCACGCTGGTGATGAGGTGGGGATCGAGCCCCTCCGGTTCGGCGCCGATGGAGAGGTGGAGAACCTGATCGCGGTCGCCCGCCTCGACGGCGGATTCGCGGCCGCCGCAACCGGTGAGTGCCAACAGGCCGCCGAGCAGGGCGGCGGAGAGAATCGGATAAGCGCGTTTCATGGGTGGTTGCGAAAAGGTTTGGCATCGACCGGCCGATTTCAACTCAAATTCCAATCGGAGTTTGCCATCGCCGCCGGGCTTCGTTGGTATCCTCGAAACCGAAAACCATGATCTCTTTCCGGTTTCGGCACATCCCAACTCCGCCAACTTTCCGAATTCAAACCTGACAATTTATGAACCTTAAAATTAGAAAACCAGGACTGCTGATTCCGACCCTGGCCGTTTGCCTTGCGCATGTGGCGGTGGCCGCGTCGATCTCCTTCAACCAGGATTTTGACAGCGGTTCGCTCAACATCGAAGCCACCACGGTGGAAAAGGCCGACAGCGACGAGCCGGTGATCACCCTCGGACGGCGTGACGTGATGTCGAGCGGGCGCTGGTTTTATTTCGACATCAACGGAGTGGAAGGGAAGCGGCCGACCTTTCGGGTGGAGCTTGCCGGGAACGCCACCCGCGCCCATTTGGCGGCCCACCGCTATGTTTACAGTTTGGACGGCGGGGAAACGTTTGCCTATTTCGGCAACGGAGGACGGGCTGACGGACATTACGTTTTCACCGCCGACGAACCGTTCGGACAGGACACCGTCCGCATCGCCTACGCGCTGCCTTATCCGGTGGCCCGCACTTTGGAGCACGCGCGCTCCCTCTTTGACTCGGAGTGGGTCACCCCGGTGCCCGACGCCAACCGGTATTTTCTCATCGACTTCACTCCCGGCACGGAAAACGGCGGTTACCGGGACGATCTCGGGCGTGAAATTCCCCGGCTGCCCTTGATCGGTTTCCGCATCACCGATTCCGCCGTGGCCAACGGGGAGAAGGTGAACGTGGTCTTGACCAGCGGCACGCACGCCAGCGAGGTGACGGCCCATCACGTGCTGGAGGGGAAAGTGAATTTTCTGATCAGCGGCGACCCGGCCGCCGCCGAGATTCGCCGCCGGGCGGTGGTGCATGTCTATCCCCAGGTGAATCCGGAAGGGCGCTGGGCGGGGTACATGCGTACCGCTCCGGAAGCGCCCCGCGTCAACGTGAACCGGGATTGGCACGATGACCCGGCCCACACCCAGGTGCGCCGGATGATCGAGGCGATTACGAAAGACACCGGCGGGAAAGCGGCGGTGGTGGTGGATTACCATTCCATGCGGGGAGGGAAGTATGAGATTTGGGACGAGAGGGAAGATGGCGCGGAGCAACCGTATTTCCTGGCCTTTCGGGAGGCGCGTCCCGATTTGGGATTCCGGCTCTCCCGCAATCCCAACAACGTGCGCCAATGGGGGCGGAAAACCCTGGGGGCGGTGGAAGCCTTCACTTTGGAAATCGCTTTCATCCCCGACTGGACCGAATCGGATTACCATGAACTCGGCCGGGACAGCGCCCTCGGGTTGCTCGGCGCGTTGCAAGCGATCCAGGACGGGCCGGAGACGGATTGAACCGCCCCGCTCCATCGCGGTGTTGGGTGGGGCTTAAAGCCGGAAGCGGTTTCCCAACCCCATTGCCATTTGTATCGCACAAAAATATTCCACCCGTGTCCTCAATCCCCGTTCCGGGGATAGAGCCGGAAAATCGGAGCCTCCGGCTTGCATGGACTGCCTTGCCTTGCATCCTCATGGCAAGGATTTGCCGCCGGGTATCGTTGTGGCTTCAAGCGGATTGGTGGTTATGGATTTTTTCTACGCAACATTCCTTTGTTTTTTGATGCTCAACATTGCGGCGGCGATGGTTCGGCTGGCGCGCGGGCCTTCGGTTGCGGACCGTTTGACGGCCGCCCAGTTGTTTGGCTCGACCGGAGTGGGGGCGCTGCTGGTGTTGGCGGAGTTGTTGCAACAACCCGCGTTGCGCAACGTCTCTCTGGCGTTTGTCTTGCTGGCGGTGATGGTGGTGGTTTGTTTCTTGCGCACCGCCGTGAATCGTGATGCGCACAAAGGCGGAGGCGCGCACTGATGGCCTGGAACGACTGGGTAACGGTCGTCTTTATGGTGGCGGGCGGCTTTTTCATCCTGGCCGGCACGGTGGGGTTGCTGCGTTTTCCCGACTTGTGGTCGAGGCTGCATGCGCTGACCAAGGCTGACAACCTCGGGCTCGGGCTGCTGATACTGGGGCTGGTCTTTCAAACCACCGTGGTCTGGGAAGGGCTGAAGCTGGGCGTAATCTGGGCGTTGGCCCTGCTGGCGGGTTCAACCGGCTGCTATGCCATCGGTCATTTTCATTTGACCCACAAAAGCGGCGGCAAGGCCGTTGAACCGAAATCGGAAGGAGATGATCCCCCATGAGCGTGCTCAATCTCCTCCTCGACTGTGTGTTGGCGGTGCTGATTTTACTGCTGGCCCTGCGCGCGGTGCTGGTGGGCGGTCTTTATCAAAGCGCGGTTACGTTTATCGCCTTCGGTCTGACCCTTGCGCTGGCATGGGCGCGGTTGGCCGCACCGGACGTGGCCTTGGCCGAGGCCGCCATTGGCGCGGGGCTGCTCGGCGTTTTGCTGATCCACTCGCTGCGGGATTTCGAACCCTCCGGCGGCGGTTCCGTGATGGATGGATCAACCGAAAGGGGAGACTCTCCGCAAGCCCCGGTCGGCGGGCCTTCCGGCCCTGAGCCGCGCGGGAAGCGATTCTGGGGCGTGCCTAAGCCCGAGGGGGTTGTGTTTTCAAAGCCGGCCCTGCAGACGGCGATGGTTTTATTGGGCACGGGTGTTTTCGCCGGTTTTCTGCTGACGGCGGTGTGGGGAATGCCGGTCGGCGGCGGCTTGACCGCGGCCTCCGCCGAAGCCTTGGAACGTTCCGGGGTGGAGCATCCGGTGACGGCGGTTTTGTTGAACTTCCGCAGCTATGATACTTGGCTGGAGGTGGGGGTTTTGCTGATCGCGATGTTGGCGATCTTCTGTGCCGGTGGCTTTGAGGGTTTTCGGCGCGGCGAGGTCTCCACCGAGCGGGATTTGTTGATCGATCGGCTGGCGCGCTTGCTTGCGCCGGTCATGGTGCTGGTCGCGGGATATTTGCTGTGGCTGGGCAAGGCGTATCCGGGCGGGGCCTTTCAGGCCGGGGTTGTGCTGGGCGCGGCGGGGATTTTGTTGCAGCTGGCCGGGTGGCACTTTGTTGAGGCGATGCCGCGGTGGGTCTGGAAACTTGGTTTGGCCATTGGGTTTGCTTTTTTCCTCCTCGCCGGGATCGGCTTCATGGTGCTGGACCGGGCGTTTCTTGAATACCCGGCCGCCCACGCGGGCTGGCTGATATTGTGGGTGGAAGCCTTCGCAACCTTGTCGATCGGGCTCACCCTGACCTGTTTTTTTGTCTATTTCACCGGTATGGCGCAGGCGCCGGAGCTTGGATGGAAAGGAGGCGGGCGGGATGGAAACTCATGAAGTCTATGCCATCGTCGCGGTGGGGTTGTTTGCCATTGGGCTGGCGGCGGTTTTTCTGTGCGAGCGCTTTTTCAAGAAAATCATCGCCACCAAAATCCTGGGCGGCGGGGTTTTCCTGCTCCTGGTGAGCATAGCCGAGCGGGACGCGCTGGAGTTCGCCGACCCGGTTCCGCATGCCATGGTGATCACCGGCATCGTGGTGGCCGTCAGCGCGGCGGCCTTCGCCCTTGCCCTGGCGCGGCGGATACGTTTGCAAAGCGGGCAAGACCGCTTTGGCGGGGAGGACGACGCGTGACCGCGCTCTTGCTACTGAAAAACCTGCCCGCTTGGTTGGTGATCCTGCCGATTGCGGGGGGGGTGGTGACGTTTCTGTTGCCGCCGAAGGCACGGGGGCCGGCGGGGTTGGTTTTTGCCTGGCTGACGACCTCCCTCGCGGTGTTGGCCGGAGCGGTGATTGCCGGCGGAGGCTCGTTGTCGCATGCGCTTGGCGGTTGGCCGCCGCCGTTGGGGATTGGGCTGAAGCTCGACGGCCTTTCAGCGGTGTTTATTTTGATGACCGGGCTGGTCGGCGGCGTGGTGAGTTTTTACGCGCGGGTCTATTTTGACAAAGTGGTGGAAAATCCCGCCCGCGCTTCGATGTTCTGGCCGCTCTGGCTGTTGTTGTGGGCGGGTTTGAATGGGATGTACCTGGCCGAGGATTTGTTCAACCTCTATGTGGTGATCGAGGTGGTTGGGATTGCCGCCGTGGCCCTGGCGGTGTTGTCCGGCAAAAACCCGGCGATGGTCGCCGGTTTGCGCTACCTGCTCGCCGCCATTGTCGGCTCCCTGGCTTACCTGATGGGAGTGGCGTTGATTTTTGGCGCGACGGGCGCGCTTGATATCGGGCTGGCGGCGGCGGCTTTGGAAACGGGACCGACAGCGAAAATTGCCTTTGCCCTGATCCTGGCCGGGCTGATGGTGAAGACGGCGGTCTTTCCGCTGCATTTTTGGCTGCCGCCGGCCCATTCATCGGCCGAGCCGCCGGTCAGCGCCATCCTCTCGGCGCTGGTTTTGAAAGGCACGTTTTTCATCATTCTGCGGCTCTGGGTCGAAATGTTTGGAGTCTCGCTTACCTTTGCGGCCGGGCAGGTTCTTGGCGCGCTCGGGGCGGTCGCGGTGATTTGGGGTTCGTTTCAGGCGCTGCGCCAGCAGCGTTTGAAGTTGGTGATCGCGCATTCTTCCGTCGCCCAGATCGGTTACCTCTTTCTGTTGTTTCCCCTGATCACGGTGCCGCTGGGGATGGCACAAACGCCGGACTGGACCGTGTTCGCCTGGACCGGCGCCATCTACCAGGTGCTGGCGCACGGCTTTGCCAAGGCGGCCTTCTTCCTTGGCGTCGGCGTGCTGGTGATTGCGGTTGGGAACGACCACAAGGATTCGCTGTTGAACATGGTGGGACGGTTGCCGATGACAACCTTTGCGATCGGGCTTGCCGGGGTCAGCTTGATCGGGCTGCCGCCGAGCGGCGGCTTCCTGGCCAAGTGGATGTTGCTGAAGGCGGTTTTTGCCAGCGGCCAATGGTGGTGGGTGCCTTTTATCCTGGTCGGCAGTTTGTTGACGGCCGGCTATGTGTTCATGATCCTGCGCCTTGCCTTTGCCCCCGCTCTCAAGGAGACCCCGTTACGACCGGTTCCGCCCGGATTGCAGGCCTGCGCGCTGGTGCTTGCCATTGCGGCGATCGTGGTGGCGCTGCCCGCGGAGTGGGTGACCGGTTTGTTGGAGGGCACCTCGGGTTTTGGAAATGCCGTGGAAATGATTAGCGGCGGAGGGGAGGAACTTCCATGAACTGGAACGTCTTGCTGCCTTTGTTAATTGTCTGCAGCTCGCTCATTCCCGGGGTGCTGATTTTCTTCCTGTCCGAATCCTCGATTCGCACCCGCACCGCGCTGAATTTGTTCGGGGCCGTCCTCAAGTTGCTTCTGCTGATCCTGGTTTACTTCGGTTACCGCAGTGGCCAGGAATACGCGTTTACGTTTCAGGTTACGGTGGATTTGCAATTCATGCTGCGGATTGATGCGCTCGCGCTGTTGTTCGCCGGCCTGTCGAGCATTCTTTGGTTGATCACCACCATCTATGCCATCGGTTATCTCGAAGGGTCCCCCAACCGCCGCCGCTTTTTCGGCTTTTTCAGCATGTGCGTGACGGCGAGCACCGGCATCGCTTTGTCGGGCAATCTGGTAACCTTTTTTGTTTTCTATGAGTTTTTGACGCTGACCACCTACCCGCTGGTGGTGCACCGCGGCACCCAAAAAGCGGTGGAAGCCGGACGCAACTACCTGTTTTACACCATCGGCGGGGGGACCGTGTTGTTTGTCGGGATAGTGGGCCTGTCGGTGTTGGCCGGGGAGGTGGAATTTGCCCAAGGCATTCATTTGGCCGGATTTGTTGAAACGCACCCGTTGGAGCTGAAAATCCTGTTTTTCATCTTGTTGGCCGGTTTCGCGGCCAAGGCGGCGATCTTTCCCCTGCACGGTTGGTTGCCGGTGGCGATGGTCGCGCCGGCGCCGGTGAGCGCCCTGCTGCACGCGGTGGCGGTGGTCAAGGCGGGGGCTTTTGGGATCATCCGCCTGATCTACGATGTTTACGGGATCGAACTGGCAACCGCTTTGTCGGTGCTCAACCCCCTGGCTTTTATCGCCGCTTTTACGATTATCTATGGATCGATCCGCGCGATTGCGCAGGATGATTTGAAGAAACGCCTGGCGTTTTCCACCGTCAGCCAACTTTCCTACATCGCGCTGGGCGCGGCGGTGCCGGGGATGCTCAGTTCCGTGGGCGCCATCGTCCATTTGGTGCACCAGGGGATCATGAAAATCACCCTGTTCTTTTGCGCCGGCAACATTGCCGAGACCACCGGTCTGAGCAAGGTCAGTGAACTTAACGGAATTGGCCGCCGCCTGCCGCTGACGATGGGGGCCTTCACCATCGGCGCGTTTGGGATGATCGGTTTGCCTCCCATTGCCGGCTTTGTCAGCAAATGGTATTTGAGCATCGGCGCGTTGGACAGCGGACAACCGTGGGTGGTGATGGTTTTGCTGGGCAGCAGCGCGCTGAACGCGGTGTATTTTTTGCCGATTATTCATGCCGCGTGGTTCGCCCCGCCACCAGTCGGCGGCTGGGCCGACAAACGTCCCAACCGGCGCCTTGAAGCACCGTGGATGCTGCTGTGGCCGCCGCTGATCACCGCCGTGGTGTCGGTCCTGGTAGGGGTGTTTGCCGCCAGCTGGTGGAGTCCGCTGACGCTGGCGCGGCTTATTGTGGAAAGGGTTTATTTCATGTTATGATGTGGGTTTCGGTCATATTGCTGCCCATGCTGCTGGCCGGTTTTTCGCGCTGGCGGCCGGAGAGCCCCTGGGTGACCGCGTTGCTTTGCGGGGGCGCGGGCTTGCCCGCGCTGGCGCTCGGTTTTGGCTGGGTCGCGCCGGGCCCGCAGTCTTTTGACGGCGTATTGCTCGTGGTGGAGTTTGGCCTCGATACCCCCCGTCGGATCTTGCTGGCACTGGCGGCCGTGCTCTGGACAACCGGAGGCTTTTTTGCCGCCGGCAACCTCGCGGGGCAGCCCCGGGTGGCCACTTTCCGGTGCTTTTTCCTGTTATCGATGGCGGGAAACCTCGGTCTGATATTGGCCGAGGACGCGGCCGGCTTTTACACGCTGTTTGCCCTGATGACTTTTGCCGCCTATGGATTGGTTATCCACAGCCGTTCCGCAAATGCGCTGCGCGCCGGGAAGATTTATTTAATCATGGCAATCTTTGGCGAGCTGTTGCTGATCGCCGCCATTTACGCCGCCGTTTCGGTTTCCGGTTCGATCAACTTGGCTGAGATGGCGGAGGGGGTTTGGCAGGACGAATGGCGCACCCCCATTTATGCGTTGGCCATAGCCGGTTTTGGTGTGAAGGTCGGAATCGTGCCTCTCTATTTCTGGTTGCCGCTGGCTCATCCGGTGGCACCGACTCCCGCCAGCGCCATCCTCAGCGGGTCCATGTTAAAGGCCGGCTTGTTGGGCTGGCTGCACTTTTCCCCGGTGCTGCAAGGGGGCGCGCCGGGGTGGATTTTGCCTCTGGCGGTTTTGGGGCTTGCCGCCACTTTTGGCGCGGTCCTCATCGGACTCTTTCAAACCGATGCCAAAACCAACCTCGCCTATTCCAGCATTAGCCAGATGGGGGTTTTGACGGTGTTTTTCGCGCTCTGCCACGCCGCCGGCGCACCGGTTGAATGGCTGCTGCCGGCGCTCGCGCTCTATGCTTGGAATCATGGTATCGCCAAGGGGGCTTTATTCCTTGGGGTGGGGGTGGCGCAGGCGGGCGGAATCCGCGCCCGTCCATGGATTATGGCCGGGTTGGCGCTGGCCGCGTTGAGCATTGCCGGTTTGCCGTTGACCGGAGGCGCCCTGACCAAGGGCGCGTTGAAGGACGCGGTGCCGCTGGCGTCTTCCGGACTGGCGGACTGGTTGCCCGCGCTGCTGGTTGCGTCCTCGTTTTTCACCACGCTCTTGCTGGGAAGGTTTCTTTACCTTTGCGCCCAAAAGCCCCATGAGACCCAAGCCGTTCCCGGCAGGCCATGGCAGACCGGGGCATGGTTGTCATTGCTGGGTATCCTGCTGGTCGGCACCGGTGGTTGGTTCATGCGCCTGTTGCCGGATTATCCAGTCGCCTTGGATTTGGAAAAAGCTGTTGCGGCGGCGGCGCCCATTCTGCTGGGCGCCGGGTTGTTGTTCGGTTGGCATTGGGCCCGCCGCGCCAAGCCGGCCCGCAAGGTACCCGTCATACCGCCCGGCGACGGGGTGGTGCTGTTTGAATGGCTGGGCCGCGCAATCCTGCGAACGTGGCGGGGCCGCATCCAGCCCTTGCTTGCCGGAAGGGTGTTTGACGTGGAAAAAAACCTGCACCGTTTGCTGGGGATCGAACAAAACGCCCTTCTTGCCGACAGTGGCGAGCGCCATCTCGGGCACTGGAACAGTGTTGGCATCGCGTTTTTCATCACCTTGTTGATTTTTATTTTCACTTTGCGCGGTTAGCCGGTGAGGGCAGCATGCAGAATTGTTGGCATCGAGGGTATGAATAAAATATTTCTTGCAACCATCTCTTTTCGGTTATTGGCGTTCACTTTGTTGTGGACGATTGTTTCCGCAGCTGATTTCGATGAACCTTTAATGGTGGCCGCGATAGTGATTTTGGCCACCATCACCAGTCTTTACGTCTTGCCACGCGGGTCCTGGCGGTTACGGCCCTCTGGTTGTCTGGCATTCGTCCCGTGGTTCCTGCGCCACGCCATAATCGGTGGCTGGGATGTTGCCCGGCGGGCATTCAGCCCGGCGATGCCACTGAATCCGGCGGTGACTGAATTCAAGACCGACACCTCCGAGGCCCAGAAAGCATTATTCGCCTGGTGCATCAGCCTGCTGCCGGGCACGGCCACGTTGTCCGTAGGCGATGATGCTTTGATCGTTCATGTTCTGGATCAATCGCTTGACGTGCAGGGCAACTTGCGGGAACTCGAGGCCAGGATCAAGACCTGTTGCCACTGAGTCATTCCCGGAAAGCATTGGGAACTTCGGCTTTCATTGCCAAGCCGGCATATTGTAAGCAGGCTGTTTCAACAACAGGTTGCAACCAGCCATGATCGAACGAACCAATGACGCCAATTCCGGTTTCAGCTTTCCGCTTGGGTTTCGCCTGGCCTCTGTGCTATCACTGGGCGTGCTGGCGGTGGCATGGACTTGGGCGATGGGAACCCATCCCCAAGAATCCGATCCCGCCCTGAGGCAACAGTTGGTGGGGTTGGTGGCTTCCGTTATGTTCGTCACCGGGTATGGTTTGGAGGTGCTGGCCAACCGGTTGGGTTGGCGTTTGGCCGGAGTGCATCTCATGGCGGCGGCGGCAATAGTTCTGTTGCTTGGCTGGCGTTGGGACGCTGAGGGGGTTGCCATTGCCGCGGTTGGATGGTTGGGGATCGCTGTAATGACCGTCTGGGGATGGAAATTGTTTGGCGCGGCGCGGGGTGACGGCGATGCGGGAAGCGGGAAGGATGGCTCCTGATGATCACGGCTTTGATTTTGGGGCCGTTGATGGGGTTGCTGGCCGTGGTTTTGTGGCGGCATCGGGCGGCCGAAATAACCATTGCCGCGACAGTTGCGAACACGGTTTTCACGGCCGCGCTGGCGAGAGGCATATTGCGATCCGGGGAGGTGGAAATGGCGTGGTGGGGATTGCTGAAGGCGGATGGTCTCAGCGCGCTTTTCATCGGAACGACAACATGCACGGGGCTGGTGATCGCACTGCACGCCAAGGGTCACCGGCAGCCTCATGGCAATGGCCCGATTCCACCAGGATTTTGGCCGTCATGGCTGGTTTTGTTAACCGGGTTGAACACGATTTTTTTGTCGGAGCATTTGCTGGCCATGTTCATCGGCGTGGAATTGGTGGGGGGGGCGGCGGTGGGGATGGTGGTGTTGTCCGGTTCCCGCCGGGCCTTGGTGCTCGCCCGCCGCTATTTTCTCATCCGCCTGCCCGGCAGCCTGCTTTTTTTATTTGCGATTGCCTGGTTGCATGCCGTTTACGGCACGTTATTCATGGGTGAATTGCGGGAATTGCTGGAGCCTTCCGCCATGACCTCTTGGGCGGCGGTATTGCTTTTGTTCGGTTTGTTGGTGAAGGCGGCGGTATTTCCTTTGCATTACTGGTTGCCGGCGGTGCACGCCATTGCGGTTGGATCGGCGGGAGCAGTGCTTTCGGGGTTGGTGGTCAAGGGACCTTTTTTTGCCGTGGTGCGCATTTGGTTTGATTTGTTGCCAACCGTGGCGACCCAAGCCGCCGCCGCTTTCATCGGCGCATTGGGAGCGGCGGGTATCTTGTGGGGAGCCGTCCATGCCCTGCGCGAACGCAGGTTGAAGTTGATCATTGCCCATTCCACCGTCAGCCAAATGGGGTACCTTTTGATTTTGATACCTTTGCTCACCGGGTATGCCGGGTCTTCCTGGGCCGCCGCCGCGTGGACCGGCGGTATTTACCAAGCCATGGCCCACGCCACCGCCAAGGCCGCGCTGCTGATGGGAGCGGGAGTGATTGTGTATTCGTTGGGCAGTGACAAACTTCGAAACATGCACGGGTTGGCCGGGCACCTGCCTTTGACAACGCTGGCGATCACCCTGGCCTGCGTCAGTTTGATTGGTCTCCCTCCAAGCGGCGGCTTTATTGGGAAATGGCTTTTGCTGAGCGCGGCCTTGCAGAGTGGCCAATGGTGGTGGGCTCCGGTCCTGCTGGCCGGGAGTTTGCTCACCGCGGCCTACGCGTTTCTCATTTTATCTTACGCCTTTCAAGCCAAAGTCGGCTTCGCCACGGTAAGGAAGCCGCCGGTATTGATGGAAGCCACCGTGCTGGCCTTGGCCGCCGCATCCGTGCTGATGGGACTGCGGGTCAGCGAACCGATGCAACTGCTCGGGCAAACCGATGAAGTCCGCATGGAATGGAATCCGGAGGAGGGCGCGCCGTGAGCGGCGGTGGCTGGCTTCCGGTCTTGGTCATCGCCAGTTCGCTGGTGGCCGGGCTGGTTATATTCCTGATCGACGAACGGGCGCGGCGGTTGCGCGAGGCGGTCAACATCGGCGCGGCCCTGATAAAACTGGCTCTGGTCGCCTTCATCTTTTACGGGGTGGTGTGGCACGATCACTCGTTCGACGTTCGCTACCAAATTCTGCCGGGGTTCGATTTTCTGCTGCGGGTCGATCTGCTCTCGCTCTTTTTTCTCACCCTTTCGAGCGTGCTTTGGTTTTTAACCACGCTTTATGCCATCGGCTACTTGGAAGGGTCGCCCAACCGGAAAAGGTTTTTTGGGTTTTTCAGTTTGTGCGTCACCGCCAGCGTCGGCATCGCCCTGGCGGGAAACTTGATCACATTTTTCATCTTCTACGAGTTTTTGACCCTGACGACCTATCCGCTGGTCGTGCATCGGGGAACCAAAAAAACCCTGGCGGCCGGCCGCACCTATTTGCTTTACACCATGCCCGGCGGGGCGGCCCTGTTTCTGGGGGTGGTTTGGCTGCACTCGCTGGCCGGCTCGTTTGATTTCGGTGACATCCTCGTGATCCGGGAATTGGCCGCGGAAAACGGCGTTCAGCTCACCATTTTGTTTTACGTGTTCGTGCTGGCTTTCGGGGTGAAGGCCGCCCTGGTGCCGCTGCACGGTTGGTTGCCGGTGGCCATGATCGCGCCCGCGCCGGTCAGTGCTTTGCTGCATGCCGTGGCGGTGGTCAAGGCGGGGGCGTTTGGGATCCTGCGTTTGGTGCAAGATGTCTACGGCGTTCATTTTGCCAATGAGGCGGGGTTGTTGACTCCGTTGGCGGTTTTGGCGGCGGTAACGATTCTTTACGGTTCGGCGCGCGCGCTCGCGCAGCGGGATTTGAAACGCCGGCTGGCTTATTCCACCATTAGCCAGGTTTCCTACATCGCGCTCGGCGTGGCGATTTTCGGTCCGGTGGCGACCATTGGGAGCTTGGTCCATTTGGTGCACCAGGGTTTGATGAAAATCACCCTCTTCTTTTGCGCGGGAAATTTTGCCGAAACCCTGGGCATTCACCATATTGACGAGCTGGCCGGAGTGGGGAGGAGAATGCCGTGGACCATGGCCGCCTTCACGGTGGCGGCTTTTGGAATGATCGGGGTGCCGCCCACTGCGGGCTTTATAAGTAAATGGTATCTGGGAACCGGGGCGCTGTCCGCCGGGCAGACATGGGTGGTCGGCGTTTTGGTGGCCAGCACCCTGCTGAACGCGGCCTATTTCCTGCCCATCCTACACATTGGGTGGTTTCGGAAACCGGCCAAGCCCTGGGCTCCAGCAAAGGTCGCTCGTTTTGCCGAAACCTCACGCTTGTTGCTCATCCCCGCTTTGGTAACGGCCGCACTGTCGCTGGCGGTGGGGCTTTTTGCCGCCTCGCCATTCAGTCCGCTTGATTTGGCGGTGCAAATCACGGAAAGGGTCTATGCCAAATGATGTGGATTATCCTCCTGATCCTGTTTCCTTTGTTTGCCGCGGCTCTGGCCGTTCGCCATCCAAAAGTCTCTGGGCAACTGATGCCCTTTGTTCCCTTGCCGGCCTTGGTCTTTTCGGTTTTGGCGGATACCGGATGGGAGCCGGTTGTTTTGGAATGGGTTTTGCTCGAGAGCCAACTGGGCTTAACGCCTACCACCGCGCCGTTTCTCGCATTCTCCGCCTTGCTGTGGTGTTTGGCTGGTTGGATGGCGGCCGCATTGGCGAGGGTGGAGAGCGGGCAACGACGGTTCACCTTCTTTTGGCACCTGGCTTTGACCGGCAACCTTGGTCTGATCCTGGCCATGGACGTGATTACGTTCTACAGTTTTTTTGCCCTGATGACCTTTTCGGCCTACGGCCTGGTGGTGGAGAGAGCCACCCCGGAAGCCCGCCGGGCTGGGAGGATCTATCTCTATCTGGCGGTGATGGCCGAGGCCATGATTCTGGTTGCGTTTCTGTTGGCCGCCTTTGATGCGGAAAGTCTTTCCATCATCGACCTGCGAGGGGCCGCTGTCGATTCACCTTATCGAAACTGGATCACGGGTTTGGTTTTAACTGGTTTTGGAGTAAAAGCCGGAATTATTCCTCTGCATTTTTGGCTGCCATTGGCCCATCCGGTGGCTCCGGCTCCCGCCAGTGCGGTTTTGAGCGGAACCATGATCAAGGCCGGTCTCCTCGGGTGGATTTTGTTTTTGCCGGTGGCTGTGGGAGGAGCCGGGTGGGGGACCACAATGATTGGCTTGGGCATGGCCACCGCTGTTTTCGGGGTGGTCTTGGGATTACCGCAACAGTCACCGAAAACGGTGTTGGCTTATTCCAGTGTGAGCCAAATGGGAGTGATGTTATCCGTGGTTGGTCTCGGCTTCAGCGCCCCTGAATTGAGGACCACGGTGATTTTAATCGTCTTTTACTACGCTTGTAATCACGGTTTGGCCAAAGGATCTCTTTTTCTCGGAACCGCTTTGCTGGCATCCAACCATTCGCCCGTCCAGCACCGCCATTGGCTATTGGTCGGTTTGGCCCTGCCGGCTTTTGCCATTGCCGGAGCCCCTTTGACCGCTGGAGCGACAGTCAAATCCGCGGTGTCAACCGCATATGTCATGGTGTTGCCTCCGGGGCCTTCTTTGGCACTTGGGGTGTTGCTCGGTGTTTCGGCAGTGGGAACGGTGGCGCTGATGGGGCGTTTTGGGGTGCTCGTTTTCCGACGATTGAACGAAACGACTTGCGGCGGTGAAGCTTCGTCCCCCGCCCGGCCGCCATGGCTTCCCTGGTCCGTATCGGTGGCAGTGGCCTTGCTTGTGCCACCTTTGATGATTGCGTGGTTTGGGCTCAAACCCGAAGGGAAACCCATTTTGGCCGCGTGGGTTGATGCTGCTTGGCCAGTTGTGGCCGGTGTCTTGCTGTTGCTTGGATTACAGGCTTGGGCTCGCCATCATGGAGTATTATCCATTCCACCCGGTGAAGTGGTTTCTTCTTTGGCGAGTTGGATACGTCCCGTTGGTCTTTCAGCTTCTGAATACGCTCATCGGAAATCGAACCATCCGGTTTCCGTCGAGGGGGGGGGACTCCTTTCCAAGATTCATACTGGAATGAGCCGCAGCGAAGCCTTTTTGCGCCGCCGGGAGGTCACCGCCATCGTGCTCGTGGTGCTGCTGTTATTGTTATGGAGTCTGTTTTGAATGTTGCCAAACGCGGGATCACCGTTTCCCCGACTTGGCGGGGCGGGCACGCAAAAGGCGGCGGCGGGTCTGCTGTATCCAATCTTCGGATTTAGGGAAGTCGGCGAAGCTGCGCAGGGAGGCGAGGAGAGGGTCGTCTCCGGCCACTCCCGCCGTTTGCAGCAAGGCCATGTCCGCCAGGCTTTCGCCAAAAACTTCCCAGCGGATCGAGTCGATGGGGCCGTCCGGTCCGGGATAAATGAGAAACGGGTCGCCGGCGGGCCAGTTGGGCCAGGACCCGGCGTCCAAGGTGGTGAAGGGGTCGGCCAGGGAACGCGAGCTTCGCTGGAACCAGTAGTTGGCTCCCCAATGCAAAAAGCCGCCGAGCGGCCAGCGGTGGAAGAGCCAGCCGTTCATGCGGATTTTGGGCAGGGGGGTGTCGAGCAGGCGGTTGAGGTGGGGGCCGCGCTGGCTGCAACAGTAGTAGGCCCAGCAAGGAAGGTTTTCCTCCAAAAACGGCATGATGTGATTCACCGCCGCCACCGGCATGTCAGTGACCTTTTCCCGCGCGAAGGTGATGTCGGACAGCGCGTCCATGACCTTCATCCAGGGAGCGATCTCCCGCACCATGGCGCGGGCGGCCTGGTAATTGGACAAATGCTCCTGGCGGGGTTCGTCCGAAAGGTGAAAGAACGAGCGCGTGAGCAATTTTTCCCGTTGGAGAAACGCATGCAACTCCGGCAGCAGGGTGTCCAAAAATTTGCGATACACCGGGGAGCCCGCCGATTCGTCCAAGGGCCATAACGGGTCCTCCGTTTCGCCGTGCCCCCGGTAGACGGCCACGGCGTTGGCGCAGCCCCATTGGGTGAAGAGGTGCGGCCATTCGAAATGGGTGAAGCCGGCCCGCCGGGCGGTTTCGACAAACCGCTTGACCGCGTCCCAGCCCAACCGCCACGAACGCCCGCGCGGGGTGACGTGGAGCAACTGGGTGGGGCGCTTGATCCCGTCGAGCGACGGGGTGAGCAGCGGCACGTAAAGGGTGTCCTGACCGTGGTCGGCCAGGTTCTTCAAGTAGCGCTCGAGGATTTCCCAAAACCGTTCCTCAAAGGGCCGCAGCTGGTAAAATTCCAAAAGGGCGTCGCAGTAAAACCAGTGCGTCACCCGGAAATCCTTTCGCTTGCCCAGGCGCAGATCGGCCACCTCAACGTTGACGGTGTGGGTGCGCAGAACCCGGTCCCCGGCCAGGCAGTCCACGGTCAGGGTGTGCGGCCCCGGGGGCGCCCCCCGTCCGCGCGGTTTCACGCTGATCCAAAAAGCGTGAGTCTCTTCCGGGGGGAGGAGCAGCTCCGTTTCCTCAAAAAGCGGATCGGGGACAAAGCCGGGCAGCAAATCGTAGCCGTCGGACTCCTCCCGCGTGGCCAACCAGTTGCGGTGGCGGACCGGCACGTAACCGACCCGGCGGACGCGAACCTCCCAGAATTTCGGTGGGGAGATTTTCAGGGAAACCCGCACCGGATTTGGCAGCGGCTTGTCGGGACCGGACGGATACCGAAAAACGACTTGGAAGCTGAACCGCTCGTTGCGGGCGGTATCGATCCGCAGAGCGCGGTTGCGACCGGCGGGAGTGGAAGGGAAATGGCGGACCAGTGAGGAGGAAAGCCAGGTGCGGATGGAGGCTGTCATGCGGGTGGAAAAGAGGTTTGTTGAACGTTGTCGGTGAGGACGCAGTGGTCAGGCGCAAACGGCGGATTTCACGGCTTCCGCCGGTTCCTTGCCGAGCAGGTGTTCCAGCAGGGCCAACCCGAAATCGACCGCCGTGCCCGCTCCGCGGGAAGTGATGACGGGGAGGTCGATCACCACGCGTTCGGGCGACAAGTCTCCGGGCCATTCGGCCGCTGTCGAGGGGTGGGCGGTGTGGCGCCGGCCCGGTAAAATGCCGGCGTCCAGCAGGACAAGCGGTGCGGCGCAAATGGCGCCGATCAACCGGCCGGCGTCGTATTGCTCCCGCGCCATGCGGAGGACGCGGGCGTCGGCGCGCAGGTGTTTCACGCCGGGGCCTCCCGGCAGCACCAGCAGATCGGGCGGTTGGCCGGCGGCCTCGTCCAGCAAGGCGTCGGCCTTCAGACGGAGTTGGTTTTTGCCAGTCACCAGCAGGTCGGGGCCGAGGGAGGCCACGGTGGTGGCGACGCCGGCCCGGCGCAAAAGATCGACGGGAGTGACGGCTTCGATCTCTTCAAAGCCATCCGCGAGAATCACCAAAGCGGTTTTCATGGTGGTGTTATATCTTTTCCAACGGGGGCAGGGCAATCCTTGGCTTGGCCGGGAATCAGTTGTCTCCGGCGAACTCCGTTTCTTCCATCCACTCCTCGATGATTTGGCGCGCGCGGGCGGCGAGGTTTTGGCCTCCGTCGTGCCTTCGGTTGAAGATGATGACAAAGCTCACCCCGTCGCCGCCTTGGCGGGCATGGGCATTGGTTCCGGAAAGGGAACCTCCGTGGCTGCTCACCCAATCCTGTTCGACCGATTTCGGGCGCGGAAGGCCGATGTCATCACCGCCCGCAACCCGGTTTTCCAGAAACCGCAGCAGGGTGGCGGCGGTGGTGATGTGGCTCCCCTGGCCAACGCGGGCCTCGTGATCCCAGCCGCCGTAGGCCCGGCTGACGCGCGGGCCGGCGGGATCGAAGACATTGGGAGCCATACCGGGATGATGGTAGAACGGTTCCCTGGGATGGGCATGCGCCCGGAACGTGCGGCCGCCCAAATGGTCCCCCCGTCCAACCCCCATCGGGCCGAGCACCCGCTCGTGAATGAAATCCAGCAGTTCCCTGCCGGTAACCGACTCCACGATTAAACCGAGAGTGAGGTAACCGATGTTTGAATACGACCGGCGTTCTCCGGGATCGAATTGGAGGGGTTGGCCGAGGATGTATTGCAGGGTGCGTTCCCGTCCGGGGGGACTGGGCGCGCCGAAGGCTTCGGCAATTTGGATTTCGCGGTAGGTCAAATCACCCGCCTCCGAACGGTCCCAGCCTCCGCGGTGGGCGAGGAGGTGGGCGATGGTGATGTTGCCCAACCGGTCGTCGCCGGGTTGTGGGTAAGGGTTGACCGGCAGCACGCCTCCGCCGTCTTGGCCAAGGTCGAAGGCGGGCGTGTCGGGTTGAAAGCGCCCGTCGGCGATCAGTTCGCGCACGGCGGCGGCCACCACCGGTTTGGTGATGCTGGCCACCCGCATCAACGCGTCGGGGGGCATCGGCAGGGAAAGGGCTTCATCCCGCCAGCCGTAGCCGCGCAGGGCGAGAATTTCTCCTTTGTTGCTCAAACCGAAAACGCCTCCGGGAATTTCTTCGCGGGCCATGAATGTCACCAGGCGTTCCTCCAATGCCCGCAATTCGGGCACCGCCCGCCCGGTGACCGGGTAGTCGGCGGCGGACGGAAAACCGGCGCGCGCGGGGAGCGTTGCGGAAGCGCAGGCGGCGACCGCGAGGAGCGACAGCCACAAGGGAGAACGGAATGAGGGGGTGAGCCGGAGAATTTTCATGGGTGGCTTGTGGTATGGCGGTTCAGGGAAGCGGCGAACTTAAAAAAGGTGGAGACATTCCTTCTGGGTGAGCCCGGATGGCGCGGTTGTCATGCCCGGTCCGCACAATGGAGGAAATGAGGTGGGTGTGGTCGATTGCTCCATACAGACGTTTGATTTGTACAAAAGAAAGGCGGGTGGCCTACCCCTAAACCACCCGCCAGCTGCTTTCTTTCTTAGTTACCCCAAAACCCCCGCTAAGCGGGGGAAATTGAATATGGGTATAATAGAGGTCATTTTTAGACGGCGGTCAACTATTTTTCGAAATTTTCTTCGGTTTTTTTCCTTCGGGTTGGTTTGAGCGGAACTTGTTCTCTCACAACTGCCAACAATTGACCACACAAGGCCGAGCGGGTTCCATGGATGGACCAGACACCTTGTTTTCGCACAAAAATTCCGTTCCCCCGCCCATTTTTCAATCAGTATCCCGGAAAAATCCATGAATGGCGGAGACAACCTCCTCCCGCTGTCCGGGCGATAATTCCGGAAAAACGGGGATGCTCAGGCATTCTTGGGCAAGGGTCTCGGCGTGGGGATACCGTTCCTCCGGCGTGATCACGGATGCGAAGCACTCCTGTTGGTGCAGGGCCAGGGGGTAATAAATCTCACACCCAATCTGTTTCCCGAGCAAGTGGGCCTTGAGGGCGTCGCGGCGGTTTTCTCCGTTTCCGGCCGGTGGCACCCGCAAGGTGAACTGGTTCCACGTGTGGGTTTTGCCCTCGGCGGCGCGGGGAAGTATCAGCCGTCCGTCTTCGGCCAGGGGAGCGAGTGCCGCCAGATAATGGCCGGCGTTTTCAGCCCGTTTGGTTTGGTAGTCGGGGAGATGGGGCAGTTTGACCCGCAGAAACGCGGCTTGCAGGGCGTCGATGCGGAAATTGGCCCCGATCCATTTGTGATAATATTTCGGTTGCATGCCGTGCACCCGGAGCACGCGGGCTTTTTCCGCCAGTTTCCCGTCTTGGCAGGTCAGCAATCCGGCGTCCCCCAGGCAGCCGAGATTTTTCGACGGGAAAAAGCTGAAGGCGCCGAAGCACCCGATGGTGCCGGCTCCGCGCCCGTGATCCTCCGCGCCGATGGCCTGGGCGGCGTCTTCAATCACCCGAATTCCATGCCGTTCGGCAACCTCCATGACCGGGGTCATGTCGGCCGTTTGGCCAAACAGGTGCACCGGCATGATGGCTTTCGTGCGCGACGTTATGCGGCTCTCCAAGGCGGTCGGATCCAGATTGAAGCCGGTCGGCTCGGAATCGACGAAAACCGGTTTGGCGCCTGTTCGCGCCACGCACCCGGCGGTCGCGAAAAAGGTGAAGGTTGGGCAAATGACCTCGTCACCCGGTCCGATATCCAGCGCCATTAAAGCCAGCAAAATCGCGTCCGTGCCGGAGGAAACCCCGATGGCGTGTTTGGCCCCGATGGCCCGCGCGGCTTCGGCCTCGAATGCCTCCACTTCGGACCCCAAAATGTAGTATCCCGAGCGGAAAACCCGGGTGAAGGCGGCCTGGAGTTCCTCTTCCAGAGCGCCGTTTTGCTGGTTTAAATCAAGGAGCGGGACAGCCATGGTGATGTTTGGTGAACCTCCGGTCAGACCGCGTCGATGATGGCGTTCAAGGTCGCGCTCGGGCGGAGGGCGGCGGAGCATTTGGCGTCGTCGGGTTGGTAATAGCCGCCGATGTCCACCGGTTTGCCCTGGACCGCCACCAGTTCCTCCACAATGGTTTTTTCCGAAGCCGCCAATTTCTCCGCCACCGGGGCAAAGGTTTGCCGGAGTTCCCCGTCACGGTCCTGGGCGGCGAGGGCCTGGGCCCAGTAGAGCGCGAGGTAGAAATGGCTGCCGCGGTTGTCGATGCCCCCGATGCGGCGGGTGGGCGACTTGTCGTTTTCCAGAAAATCGGTGTTGGCTTGGTCGAGGGTTTCGGACAGGACCCTGGCCCTGGCGTTGTCGAAGGTGCCGGCGAGGTGTTCCAGGGAAACCGCAATGGCGAGAAACTCCCCGAGTGAATCCCAGCGAAGGTAGTTATCCGCCACAAACTGCTGGACGTGCTTGGGCGCGGACCCGCCGGCGCCCGTTTCGAAGAGACCGCCCCCTTTCATGAGGGGGACGATGGAGAGCATCTTGGCGCTGGTGCCGACTTCGAGGATCGGGAAAAGGTCGGTCAGGTAATCCCGCAGCACGTTGCCGGTGACGGAGATGGTGTCCTTGCCGGCCTTGAGCCGTTCGCAGCTGAACTGGCAGGCGGCGGCGGGGGCGAGGACGAGGATTTCCAGCCCGTCGGTGTCCAGATTGGCGAGGACCGGTTCGACCTTGGCGAGAATTTCCGCATCATGGGGCCGGTTTTCATCGAGCCAAAACACGGCCGGGTCGCCGGTTTCGCGGGCGCGGTTGACGGCGAGTTTCACCCAGTCTTCGACCGGTTCGTGCTTGGTTTGGCAGGCCCGCCAGATATCGCCTTCTTCGACTTGGTGCTCAAGGAGGGTTTTGCCGGAAGCGGTGTCGATGATTCGGATAACGCCGTCGGCCGGCGCTTCGAACGTTTTGTCATGGCTGCCGTATTCCTCGGCCTTGCGGGCCATCAACCCGACGTTTGAAACCGAGCCCATGGTGCGCGGATCGAAGGCGCCGTGTTTTTTGCAGAAATCGATCACCGTCTGGTAAACCCCGGCGTAACTGCGGTCGGGAATGACCGCGAGGGCGTCCCGCAGTTTCCCTTCCTTGTCCCACATTTTCCCGGAGGATCGGATCATGGCGGGCATGGAGGCGTCGATGATGACGTCGCTCGGCACATGCAGGTTGGTGATCCCTTTATCCGAATTGACCATGGCGATGTCCGGACCGGCTTCCAATGCCGCTTGGATGTCGGCTTCGACCGCCGCCTTTTTGTCGGCGGGCAGGGAATCAAGTTTGGCCACGAGGTCGCCGAAGCCGTTGTTCAGGTTGACCCCGAGATCCCGCAAGGTGGATTCGTGTTTGGCGAGAAGGTCTTGGAAAAACGTTCGCACGGCGTGCCCGAAGATGATCGGGTCGGAGACCTTCATCATGGTCGCCTTGAGGTGGAGGGAAAACAGCACCCCATCGCGTTTGGCGGCGGTAATTTGATCCCGCAGAAAGGCGTTCAGGGCCTGTTTGCGCATGACCGTGGCATCGAGGATCTCCCCGGCTTCGAGGGCGGTTTTTTCCTTCAACACGGTGGTGGCGCCGTCGGCCGCCTGGTGTTCGATGCGGACGGTGGCGGCGGCGGGGAGGGTGATGGCTTTTTCGTTGGCGAAAAAGTCATCACCGGCCATGTGGGCCACGCGGGTTTTGGAATCGGGTGACCATTCGCCCATGGAGTGCGGGTGGCTGCGGGCGTAGGCCTTGACCGCCTTTGGTGCCCGCCGGTCGGAGTTGCCCTCGCGCAGCACCGGGTTGACGGCGCTGCCCATCGCCTTGTTGTAGCGGGAGCGAATCTCTTTCTCTTCGGCGGTCTTGGGCTCGGCGGGAAAGTCGGGCAGGGCATACCCCTTGGCTTGCAGCTCGGCCACGGCGGCGCACAACTGGGGCACGGAGGCGCTGATGTTCGGGAGTTTGATGATGTTGGTTTCCCGGTTTTTGGTCATCTCGCCAAGCTTGGCCAAGGCGTCCTCCACACGTTGGTTTTCCGGCAGCATGTCCGGAAACTGGGCGAGGATGCGCCCGGCGAGGGAGATGTCGGGCGTCTCGACGGCGATGCCGGCGTGGGCGGTGAAGGCCCGGACGATGGGCAACAGGGAGTAGGTCGCCAGCGCGGGCGCCTCGTCGGTTTTCGTGTAGTGGATGGTCGGCTGCGTGGACATAAATGCTTGAATTGGCTAAAGGTCAGAGAGTGTTTGCGGCAAACTTCCGGGTCAAAGTCATTTTTTCCCGTCGAAAGCACGGGGATCGGATCGAGCGCGATGCCAACCCTGCGTTCCGCCGCCGCTCCAAGCGCGGGTTGCGGCGCCGTCACGATGCACTGCGCCGACGAACACCAACCAACTGTATCTACCAGCGACGGCTCACGCGGTATCCCTTCCATGCGGGATCATTCGTAATTGCCGCCGCTTTCAACTCAATTGCCTGGGCGATGAGCAGTCTGTCGAAAGGGTCGCGATGGTGGTGGGGAAGACTCTCCAATCGTTCCAAGTGCGGGACCTCCAGAGGAAGGTGCAGGAAACCTTGGTTTGTTCGTATTTTATCCGCAAATCCGGATAGCGTTCCGGTAAATGCCAATTTACCCAGACTCCGCTTGATCGCCATCTCCCAGAGGGAAACGCTGCTAAAGAAAATCTCATTCGCTGGATCGAGGATCAGTCTGTCCATTCGGCGCGGCAGCCGTGGATCGTCGGCCTGCCACCACAAGAGAACGTGGGTGTCGAGGAGCAGCCGCATCGTTCAGGGAGAAAAGAATTCCTCGATCTCCGGCAGAGGCTCGCGGAAGTCTTCGGCGATGCGAATCTTGCCCTTCATGTCACCGCGAAAGGGCCGCGCTTCGTTTCCGGGCGGGGGGACGAGCTGGGCGACCGGCTTTCCCCGTTGGGTGATCAGGATGCGCTTGCCGCCGGAGACCTCACGGAGGAGCCGGGAGAGATGCGTTTTCGCCTCGAAGGCCCCCACCGTTTCATCGGCTTGGCCGACCGTCTCGCGCACTGTCTGGTTTTTCATTCAACCAGTTTATCCAACTAGTTGGTTTGCGCAAAGTGAAATCTGAAGATAAACGAGTTCCTTCGCGCCCGTTTACCTTTTTTTTCCTTTTCCCGGACGGTCGTTTTGGTGTTCGACGAGGCGGAAGTCGATTTGGCGTTTGAAACGGTCCACCCGCTCGGTGACGACTTCGACTTGCTGGCCGTTTTCGTACTTCCGCTTGGTGCGGCGGCCGATCAGGGCGTTGCCGTCGGCGTTGATTTGGTAGTGGTCGTCCCGCATGGTCGAGATGTGAATCAGGCCGAAAGCCTGCGAATCTTTCAACTCAATGAACATGCCGTGATTTTTCACGTCGGTGATGATGGCCGGGAAACGGGTTTTCTCCGGCTTGTCCATTTCCCGTTCGAAGAATTCCAGCAACTTTTGCTTCACGTGTTCCCGTTCGGCCTCGGTCGAGTTTTGCTCGGTCACGCTCAGGTGTTCGGCCACGCTGTTGAGTTCCCCCTGGGTGTAGTGGCGGTTCTTGCCCGGGAGCGGTTTTTCGCCGCGGTGCTTGACGAGAAACGTCTCCAGCAGCCGGTGGACCACGAGGTCGGAATAGCGGCGGATCGGCGAGGTGAAGTGGGTGTAATTTTTCTTGTTGAGGCCGTAGTGGCCCTTGGGGGCGGCCAAATATTTCGCCTGTCGGAGGGAGCGCAGGAACTGAATGCGCAGGATGTGGCCCTGCGGGTGGGTTTTGATGGTTTGCAGGACTTTTTTGATCTCCTTGCGGTTGGTGAGGTCGCCGGTGCGGATGCCGTGGTCGGCCAAAAATTCCCGGTATTCGACGAGTTTTTTGCCGTCTGGCTCTTCGTGAACCCGGTAAATGGCGGGCATGCGGGCGCGGGTGAGGTCGGCGGCGACGGCTTCGTTGGCCATCAGCATGAATTCCTCAATCAACTGGTGGCTCTCGTCGTATTCGATGATTTCGAGCCGGTCGGCGTAGCCCTCCTCATCGACGAAAATTTTGGTCTCGGGCATGTCGAGATCGAGCGCGCCGGTATTCATCCGCTTTTCCCTCACTTTGCTTGCGATGACCCAGAGCTGGCGCACGGTGTCTTGGATGCGGCGGAGTTCGACGTCGTCCAAATCTTCCAGAGAGCGCCCGGTCGATCCGGTTTGGTGGGCCGGGGGAAGCGGCACGCGGCGGATGGCCCGGAAGTCGTTTTCTTTGAGAAACGCGTGAGCCTGGCGGTAGGTCAGCCGCTTGGAGCTGCGGATGACACTGTTGGCGTATTCGGCTTCGATGACCTTGCCTTGCGGGGTCACGGTCAGCAAAGCCGATTTGGTCAAGCGGTCCTCGTTTTCCACCAAGCTGCAAAGTCCGTTGGAAAGTTTGTGCGGGAGCATCGGGATGACCGTGCCGACGAGGTAGGTGGAGTTGCCCCGCTTTTTCGCCTCCTTGTCGAGGGGACTGTCGGGGTTGACGTAGGCGCTGACATCGGCGATGTGGATGCCCACGCGGAAATTGCCGCCGGCGAGCGGCTCAATGGAAAGGGCGTCGTCGAAATCCTTGGCGTCGTCCGGGTCGATGGTGAGGGTGAAAACCTTGCGGAGATCGAGGCGGCCGGTCAGATCCTTGCGGCGCACGCTGTCGGGGAAGGCGGCAACCTCCTTGACGACCGCTTCGGGGAATTCCGGATCGAGGTTGAACTTGCGGAAAATGGCCTTCAGCTCCGCTCCCGGCTCGTGGGTTTTGCCGAGGATCTCAACAATTTCCCCTTCGGGGTTGATATGCCGCTGTTTCCATTCGTGGAGTTTGACCACCACCTTGTCGCCGACTTTGGGCCGGGGGCGAACCTTGGAGCGGGGGGCGTTTTGCACGTAGATGTCTTGAATGATCCGGGGATCATCAGGGATGACATAGTGAAACAGGCGCGATTTTTCCAAGGTGCCGGTGATGGTGTCGCGGGCGCGTTCGAGGATGCGGATGACGCGGGCGTGCCGGGCGGAATCGTCATCGCGGCCGCCGCCGCGTTTGTTGCGGGGGTGCCGTTGGCGCTGAGGCGGGTCGCTGTAGCGGGCCACCACCCGGTCGCCGTGCATGGCCACCCACGTGTCCTCGGCGCGGATCCGCACCGCTTCGGGGGATTCGGTGCTGTCGGGAGGCGGGTCGGGGATTAGGATGGCCGCGCCGCTTTGGCGGAAAATGATTTTTCCGCTCACCAGATCGGCGTCCACCGGAAGGCAGAGCCGGTTTTTCTTGATTCGGACCAACTGGCCGGAAGCCAGCATGGATTCGATTTCTTCGGCGGCTTCCCCGGCAAGGGATTTCTTTTTGCCGGCCACTTTGGCGACGAGTTCGTCGCGGGTGGCCGGCAGGTAATCAGGCTGGCGGAGAAGGTCTAGGATGCGTTTGCGCAAATTCATATAAGGGGACGCGTTGGCGTGGAATTAAGTTTGCCCGGTTGGAGAAACTCAAACAAAGATCATTGTCCATGAAGATCGTTCACGCGGCAAGCGAGTTGTTTCCGTTTGTCAAAACGGGCGGATTGGCCGACGCGGCCGCCGCCCTTTCGCAATCGCTGGCCCGCCAAGGGAACCCGGTGGCCGTTTTCCTGCCCGGGTACCGGGCGGTGCTGGAGCATCCGCGCGTGCGGGAGAAGGCCCGCAAGGCGATCACCCTCGGCATCGAAATGGACGACCAGTTCCACCACGGCGAGGTGCTGGAAGTCGGATTGGAAAAAAATCTCACCCTGTATTTGGTCTGCCGTGACGAGTTTTTTGACCGGCGGCATCCCTACGGCGTTGGCGGCCGGGATTATGAGGACAACGGCGAGCGGTTTCTCTTTTTCGCCAAGGCGGTGGTGGAGGCGCTGAGCCAGCTCCGCCTGAAAGCCGACATCGTCCATTGCCATGACTGGCAGACGGCGATGATCCCGCTGCTGCTGCGCTACGAGGAGCGGCGGCGTTCCGCGGTGCTGGCCGGGCGCACCTTGCTCACCATCCACAACCTGGCTTTTCAGGGAATTTTTCCGATGCGGTTGTTTCCGCTGACCAACCTGCCGGAGGAGTTGCGCGGGATGGACGGGCTCGAGTATTACGGGCAGATCAACTACCTGAAGGCCGGTATTTTGTTTTCCGATTCGGTCACCACCGTCAGCCCGACATACGGTAAGGAAATCCTGACCCCGGAATTCGGGTGCGGGCTGGAAGGGGTATTGAAAACCCGCAAGGAAGATCTGTTTTGCCAAGTCAACGGCATCGACACCGGGTTGTGGAATCCCGCCGACGATCCGCACCTGCCGGCCGCCTACGGCCCGGAGGATCTTTCGGGCAAAAGCCGCTGCCAGGAGAAATTGCTCAAGCAAACCGGCCTGAAACCCAAGGGGAAGGGTCCGGTGTACGGCATGATTTGCCGTTTCACCCCTCAAAAAGGATTGGAGCTGATCCGCGCCAACGGCGGTTTTTTCGCCAAACGCGACTGCCGCCTGGTTGTGCTCGGGAGTGGCGGCGAGGAGGATGAGCGCTGGTTTAAGGAACTGGCCGCCGCCCACCCCGGCAAAATCAGTGTCAACACCGGCATGAACGAGGCGCTCAGTCATTTGATCGAAGCCGGAGCCGATTTCTTTCTCATGCCATCCACCTTCGAACCGTGCGGACTGAACCAGATGTACAGCATGCGTTATGGCACGGTGCCTTTGGTCAGCCGGGTGGGGGGATTGGCCGACACCGTGACAGACATCGGGCGCGATCCGGAAGAAGGCACCGGTATTCTCTTTCCCCCCACGGCGGAGGGATTGGCGGAAGGGCTGAGCCGTTCCCTGGACTTGTATGCCGACCGTCCGGCCATGGAGCGGGCCATCCGCAACGGCATGTCGCGCGATTTATCCTGGGATAACGCCGCCGCCGCTTACCTGCGGCATTACGAAAGCCTGCTCTGAGACGGGCGGGGGCGGATGGAGTGGCCCGGCAGCTTTCGGGCTCGGGTCAATCCCGTTCGGGAAGGCGGATGACCCGCCGCTCCGGTTCCGGGTGGGGGCGGTACAGAAGGGCGGTTTTGCCAACCGTCCCGGCCACCGCGGCACCCGTGCGGCGGGCCAGATCTTCGGGCAGCGGATTGTTTTTGGCGGAAGCGTTGAAACTGATTTTAACCAACTCTTCCCTCAGCAGCCATTGGTCCACCTCGCGTTCCAGGGAATCGATGATCCCCTTTTTGCCCACATGCACGCGGGCGGGCAGCCGCTGGCCCAAACCGCGCAAATACGCTTTATGAAAACCCCGCAGGGAGCCATCGCCGTTCGGTTCGCTCATGGGTTTTCGGCGGGGGTTTCCGGTTCGGAAGCGGTTAAAATCATGTCGGCGTGCGTTTCCCGCAACGTTTGCACCAAGCCGGGTAGATCCGCGGCCTCCCGACCCCAGATTTCCGGGGCGGCGGCCGCTTCCTCCGCCAAGGCTTCGGCTTCCTCGATCCGGTCGAGCAATACCAGCACGAGGATTTTTTTCCGCAACCGCACAAAATCGTTGGGCTCTTCCTCCAACTCGGTGGAAAAGCGCCGCAGGGCGGTTTCGTAATGCTCGCGGGCGGCTTCCTTTTCTCCCAGCCGGGTGAGGCTCATCGCCCGTCCAACCCAGGCGTCGCCCCGGGATTCATCCAGCAGCAAGACCTCGTAAAAAAAATCATCCGCCGATTCCCATTCCTCGCGTTCCATGGCTTCACGGGCTTTTTCCATTTTATCGGTGGCTTCTTTATCCACGATTTCCCGGCAGGCGGGGCTGACGGCAACCAAGGCGATCAGGGCGGTGCTGAGCAGACGGCGTTTGACTGGAAGGGAAGCGCGCATGAAGGCGATCACGGAATGGAGTCCACACAAGAGAACTCGGGAAGGAATGATATGAATCTCAGAATCTACGGGTCGGGTGCGGGGGATCAAGCCTTAACCTGACCGATGGTGGACTGGGGGAAACGCTTCCTACTTGACGCCGGGCGGCAATTGGCGGTCATTTGGCTGCGCAGCCATCTTTGCCATGACCATCACCACACACGGCCTCAGCGATGTCGGAAAACGCCGGCACAACAATGAAGACGCGTTTTACGCGGATGACTCCCGCCACCTCTATGCCGTGGCCGACGGGCTGGGCGGGCTCGAGGCCGGAGAGGAGGCCAGCGCTCTTGCCGTCTCGGTGATTCGCGAACAGGCGGAGGCGGCCTCCAAAGCGGGCAGTCAGGTCGATTTGGTGTTCGCGGTCTCCGAAGCCCACCGGGCGGTGTGCCGTTTGAACCGCGAACTCGGCCCGGGCCGGGATTCGGGCACCACCCTGACGGTCCTGCTCTTGTTGAAGGAATCGTGCGTGGTGGCCCATGTCGGAGACAGCGCCCTGTATCGGTTTCGTGCCGACTCTTGGGAAAAACTAACCACCGATCACACCGAGGCTGAGGAACTGCGCCGACGCCGTCCCGGCACACGGGTTCCCGAGCGGTTCGAACACACCCTGACCCGTTGCCTTGGGCAATTTGTCAAACTGGAGATCGATCACTACTATTATCCGGTGGCACCGGGCGACCGCCTGCTGCTGTGCACCGACGGGCTGACCCGTCACATCACCCCGGACGAGTTGGGCGGAGAAATTTTTGCCGCGGATGATCCGGAATCCTTTTTGAAAAAGATGATTCAGTTGTCCAACGAGCGCGGCGGGTCCGACAACGCCACCGGCGTGGCCTTGTTTCTTTCCTGAGGATTTTTTACCGGAGATGACCATGCGCAAATCAGATCAGTTTCGTTCCAGGGTGGAGAAAAATCCGGGCAACCCATTGTTCCGCTTCAGCCTGGGACAGGCGTTGTTTGAAGAGGAGTCCTGGGAAGAAGCGGTTGAACACCTCACGGTTGCCGCCCGCAGCCGGGATGATTGGATGCTGGCGCGGATTCTGGTGGGGAAAGCCCTCTTGCGGCTGGGCCGGAACAAGGAGGCCCGGCCGTGGTTGGAAACTTCCCTTCGGCTTGCGGTTGAGCAGCACCATGAGGGGCCGGAGGCGGACGTGCGGGCTCTGCTCGAAGGATTGGGCGGCCCGCCGGAGTAAATCGGAGGCGCGTTGGCGGTCCTTGGGGCAATTCCCGCACGCGCTCTGAAAAGTGAGCGGCTTTCTCCTTGTTTGCCGCGTCCCGCGCTGTTTGCATTTTCCCATGGCCAACCTTCCTGACATTGTGTCGTTTTGCGACGAGCGGGTGCGCACCCGTGAAATTAAAGATTTTCCCGGAGCCGTGAATGGCTTGCAGTTTGAAAATGACGGCCGGGTGACCCGTGTCGGCGCGGCGGTGGACGCCGGTCTGGTTCCCTTTCAAATGGCGGTGGAAAAAGGGATCGACCTGTTAATCGTGCACCACGGCATGTTTTGGGAGACCCCGGTGCCGATGACCGGGGTGACGCGCCGGAAACTCGGGATCCTGGTCGAAGGGAATCTCGCTGTTTACGGTTCGCACCTCCCGCTCGACCTGCATCCGGAGATCGGCAACAACGCCATTCTGGCCGGCAAAATCGAATTGCCGGTGGTGGACGCGTTTCTTGAATACGAAGGCAACCGCATCGGCATGGTGGCGGAGGGGCCGATCACCCGTCAGGATTTGGCCAACCGACTGCGGGCCCGCTTCCCGCATTCCTTCCGCGCCATTGAGTGCGGTTCGGAAAAGCCCGAACGGATCGGCATCCTGACCGGTTCCGGGCAAAGCGCGCTGCCCGAATTGAAACGGGCCGGTATCGACACTTTGATTACCGGCGAGCTGAAGCAAAACGCTTTCAACACCGCGCAGGAGGAAGGCTTGAATTTATATCTGTGCGGCCACTACCAAACTGAAGTGGCCGGCGTGTGTGCCCTGGCCCGCGAGGTGGCGGCCAAATTCGGCGTGCCGTGGGAGTTTTTGGCGACCGGTTGCCCGCTGTGAGGCACTGGCGTTTCAACCAGTGGAATGAGGTTGTTCGGTGGATTCCACCGGTTCGGGGTGCAGCCAATCCTCAAAGCCGTGGATTTGCGACGGGGTTCCCAGAACAAGCAGCTTGTCGCCTGCCCGGAGGATATCGGCGCCGGATGGATTTAGTTTGATTCCGTCCGGGCGGCGAATGCCGGCCACCAGAATCCCCGTCCGTCCGTTGAGGGCGAGTTCGGCGAACGTGCGGTTGACCCGTGGCGAATCGGCGGGCACGGCCAAGGTTTCCAAGCTCACTTCGTCCAAGTCGATCCGGTCTTCTCCCTGGGTGAGCGTCTGATCCAGAAAAATCCGGGCGGTTTCGGTCGCTTCTTCGGTGCCGAGCAGCAGCAGGCGGTCCCGCGGGTAAAGCCGGGCGGCCGCGGGTGGGTTGGGCATGACAAATCCGTGGCGGTCGATGGCCATGATGGAACAGCTGAAGCGTTTTCTCAGCGCCAGCTCTCCGATGCTTTTTCCGGCCGCCGAGGCCCCCTCGGGCAACACGCAATCAACAACCCGCAGGTGCCAGTCACCCGGATCGCTCAACCAGGCTGGAATGGTGTCGGCATCCGATGGCGTCTCTTTTTCGGCGAGCATGCTTCCCAGCTCCCCTTCGAAGCGGGCATGGAGAAAGATCAACCGTTTCCGAAAGAAAAACAGGATCAATCCGAGCACGGCCAGCACCGCCGCCAGAAGCCAAAGGGCGCCTCCGCCGAGCGGTAGAAAAGCCCCCAGCCAGAGAGCGAGGCCGAAGGCCGCCATGAATTTGAATCCGTTTTCCACCAAAAACGGCAGGGCTGAATCCCGGCCTGAACGGCGGGAAGTCATGTTGGCATAAATCAAGGCGAGGGCGGCGATGTTCCGCCAGACCGCGATCAAGGGAATCAACGCCACAAATCCGATGGCGATCCAGACCAGCACGACGGTGCCATTGCGGAAAAACCAGTCGTCCCCCACGAGGTTGGCCAAGGCGTTTTGCATAGGCACGGCCACAATCAACAATCCGGTTATGAAGAGAATTCCCACCGCGATTTGCACGAGCCGTTTGCGGCTGAAACGCCAAAACAGGTTGTGGTCCTGGCGCCGGCCGACCCGGGTCAGCCAGCCGTGGTAGAGGACCACCAGTCTCAGCAGGGGGCGTGGTTGCCAACGTTCCACCGCATCGGCGATGCGGTCGGCGCGGGCGGAGAGAAACGGGCTGACCAGGCAGGTGATCAGCGCGACGCCCGCGGCCAAGGGGAAAAAACCCGGGGGCGCGGCGGTCGCCGCGATCCCGGCTTGGGAAATGATGAAGGCGAATTCGCCCACCGGGGTCAGCAGCATTCCGGTGCGAAACGCGTCCCTCGGGGGGTGTCCGATCAAAATGAGGGAGGCGGGCAGGATCAGGATTCGGCTGGCAATCACCAGCAGCGCCACCGGCACGATCAACCACCAGACTTCGGCCACCATGTGCGGTTCGATCAGGAGGCCGATGATGACAAAAAAGACCGCCGTGAAAATGTGCCGCATCCCCTCGAAAACCCGTTCGAGGTTTTGCCGCTGGGTGGTTTCCGCGATAATCACGCCGGTCAGAAAGGCTCCCAAAGCCAGGGAAAACCCCGCCAGGTGGGCCAGAATGGCGAGCGCCAGCAGCAGCGCGGTCACCGCGAGAGTCGGCAATTCCACCGCCTGTCGCGACAAAACTTTCAGCAGTCGGGGGACCAGCAACAACCCGGATATTCCGGTGAAAACCACCAGCACGCCAAAGAGGCCGGTGGTCTCCCAAAATCCGCCCGGGGCGGCGCCCTCGATCCCGGCGTAGGAGAGCAGCAGGGTCAGGGCGATGATGGCCAGCATGTCCTCAATCACCGTTACCCCCTGGGCCAGGCGTCCGAACCGGCGGTGGCTTTGGCCGCGCTCCTGCAGAAGTTTTCCAATGATGGTGGAACTGGAGGCCAGCAGCATCCCGGCCAGAAACAGGCTGGCCGTGTTGTCGAGACCGATGAGGTGCCCGAAAAGGCGCCAGCCGTTGAACAGGAGGAAGGCGCTTCCGGCCGTGGCCAGGACCACCCCGAGGCCAAGCTGGCGCAAACGGCGCAGATTGGTGCCGAGGCCGATGGAAAACATCAGGAAAACCAACCCGAGCTGGGCCAGGACGGAAATCCGGTCGCTCTCCTGAATCAAGGGGACCGGCAGGGTGTGCGGCCCAATCAGCATGCCGGCCACGATGTATCCGGCAAACAGGGACATGCCAAGCCGCTGGAACAACCAGCCCACCAGCCCGGCCGCCGCCATCACCACCGCCAAATCCTGAATGAAATCGATTCCGGTCACAGCATCGCGTCTTGCAGATTTCCGCCAGCTTGGCGCAAACAGGGGCGGGGTGAAAGTACGAAGTGACCGCCTTTGGCAATCCCGGCGGATAAATCCGGTTTTGCACTCCGGTCCAAACTTCTCAGGGTGGTTGTTCGGTATCTTGTGAAAACCATGCAAATCCACCAAGGACTTTCGGAAATTGATCCGGTCGGCGAACTCCATCTGGCCATCGGGATGTTCGACGGGGTTCACCTCGGCCACCAGACCGTGATCGACGCCGCCATTCACTCCGCCCGCCGGAGCGGGGGGCGGTGCGGGGTACTCACCTTTTGGCCGCACCCCAGTGTCTTGTTCCGACCGGAAAATCCGACTCCGCAGATTATGTCGCCGGAAACGAAGGCCGGGGTTTTGCGTGAGCTGGGCATAGATTTTCTCATTCAACAATCGTTTGACCGCGACTATGCGGCCACCACCGCGGAGGGCTTTTTGCCTTTGCTCCTGCATCATTTGCCGAAACTCAACGCCGTTTACGTGGGAGAAAACTGGCGTTTCGGCCGGGGGCGCGCGGGGGATGTCGCCCTGCTGGTCCGGGAAGGGGTTCGCCTCGGCGTCAGTGTGGTGAGCGTGCCCCGTTTGCATCACAACGGCGAGGCGATCAGCAGCACCCGCATCCGCGCGCGCTTGGCGGCCGGGGATGTGAAGACGGCCAACACCTTGCTCGGCCACACCTATTTCAGCCGGGGGGCGGTGACGGCGGGGAAACGCCTGGGACGGGAGTTGGGTTTTCCAACCCTCAACCTTCCGTGGTCCCCCGGCCTGCAACCGGGAAAAGGCGTCTACGCGGTCCGGGTGCGCGGTCCGGGAGTGTCCGGTGCCCGGCCGGGCGTGGCCAATTACGGGGTCCGCCCGACGGTGGAAAACTCCGCCGCGGAACCGTTGCTGGAAATCCATCTGCTGGATACAAACGGCGGCTGCGGTTGGGGGCCCGGAGACATCCTGACCGCCGAATGGCTGGATTTTCTCCGGCCGGAAAAAAAATTCGGGGGATTGGACGCGTTGCGCGCGCAAATCGCGCGGGACCGGGACCGGGCTTTGTCGTTTTTCGGATTGAGCAAAAAAAACGAGAGCTGACTTAACCGGCCGGGCCCGTTTTCCACCAGCGGGGCAAAAACCAGAGGATCACGACGCCCGCCGCGAGGGCGAGCCAAACCGGAGCGCCCAGCGCCACCGGCAAGTATCCAAAAAGCAAAGATACGGCGGCCGCCACCAAGGCATAAGGAAGCTGGGTGCGGACATGTTCCATCGGTTCCAAACCGCACGAAATGGAAGAGACAATGGTGGTGTCGCTCAGCGGCGAGCAATGGTCGCCGAAAACCGCACCGCCAAATACCGCCGCAATCACCGCCGCCACCAGCGCGGTTTCCTCTCCGGCACCGCCCAGGGCGAGGGCGACGGGAATGGCCAGCGGCGTGAGCACGCCCATGGTTCCCCACGACGTGCCGGTGGTGAAGGCCACGGTCATGGCCGCGATGAAAACGGCGGCGGGAAGGAGCGCGGCCGGGAAATGATCGCCCGCCATGTCGGCCAGCCAGGCGGCGGCCCCCAGTTCCCGCTGGGCGCTGCCCAGAACCCAGGCGCTGATGAGGATGAGGACGGGAATGAACAGGGAGGTGACCCCGTTTAAAAACACATCCGCCGCCCCTTCGGAGCCCGGTTCGTCGCGGCGGTTGAGAAAAAAGGCGGTCAGGCAGGCGAATGCCGCCGCCACCACCAGCACGGCGGCGGCATCCGCCGCGCCGAAAGCCCGCGAGATTCCTTCCCAAGACCAATCCGGGTTTCCCCCCGAACCGCTCCAAAGCATGCCTCCCAGTATCCCGAAAATCAACACGCCCAGGGGGACCAATGCCCGTGCGGGCGAACCATCCGGGACGCTGGCGGGGGCGCCGGTGTCCGGAAGGGGGGCGGCGCGGGCGGTTGCTTCCGCCGCCCGCATGGGACCGGGGTTCCAGTCCCGCCACACCACGATGCTGACCAGCAGGATGGTGAACCAGCAGTAAAAATTGTAGGGAAGCGATTGGAGGAAGAGGCCGTAGGGGTTGACCTCATCCCGCCCGGCTTGCCGAAAGCCCTCCTCAATCATGGTCAGCTGGTAGGCGATCCAGGTTGATACCATGGCCACGCAGGCGACGGCGGAGCTGGTGGAATCGACGATATAGGCGAGTTTGGCGCGGGAGACGCCGGCCCGGTCGGCCATGGGGCGCATCGATCGCCCGACCAGCATGCTGTTGGCCAACCCGTCGAAGAAACAGACCATGCCGAGCCCGAATACTCCGCAACGAACCCGTCGCGCGGCGTGTCCGGCGCCACCGGCCAGCTTTTGAAAGAGGGTGCGCAAGCCGCCTCCGTGCTCGATCAAGGCGGCGAATCCGCCGAGCAGAAGCGTGAAGACAATCACACTGACCCGCCAATCACTTTGCACCGAGGGAATGAGGTGTTCGGTGAAAAACGCCCCAAAGGCGGTGAGGGGGTTGCCGTTTTGCAAAAGGAGAACTCCGCAAGCGGCGCCCGCGAGCAACCCGGTCAGCACCCGTTGGAGCAGAAAAACCGTAATCAGGGCGACCAGTCCCGGCCAGAGCGGCAACCAGCCCGGGGAGAGCCAGGCGACCGGCCAGGTCGCCGCCCAGATCGCCACGGCGGCGTTCCGGCGGATGGAACTGGCGGGCCGAATGGTCATGGGGTGGCCGGCCGGTCGTCTTCCCGGGTAACCCGGATGTCTCCGTCGGCGAAGGTCGTCAGCAAGGTTTGGCCGGGCGTGGTTTCCACCCGCCGGGAAATGATCCGGCCCTCCGTGTCGCGGACCATGGCGAACCCACGGCGCAAAACCGCGTCGGGACTGAGGGTGGAGAGGTCGTGTTGGCCGCGCGTCCAGCGGTCGCGTTTTTCGCGGAGCACCGCCGCGCAGGCCCGTTCGAAACGGCTGCGAAGGTTGGCGACTTGCTGGCGGTGCCAACTGAGTCGTTGGGCGGGAGCGTGCCGTTCAAGTTCCGCCCGCAGTCGCAGCAGGCGGGATGACCGTTCGCGGGCTTCCCCGGCCGCTCGGGTTTGCAGGCGGTTGGCCAAGTCGTCCAACCGCAGCCAGTGGCGTTCGATCCGCTGCCGGGGGGAGAGGAGACGGAGGCGGGCACCTTGATCCGCCACCCGGCGTTTCTTGTCCGCCAAGCCATCGACCGCGCGGGTGTGCAAAGCGCGGCGGGCCGTTTCCCAGCGTTCCCCGCAGCGGATGAAGGCGCTGCTGATCAATTCGGCCGCCGCCGACGGCGTTTCCGCGCGGCGGTCAGCGGCGAAATCGACCAGGGAAACATCGATTTCGTGTCCCACGGCGGAGATGACCGGGAGCGCGCAGGCGGCGACTTTCCGCACCAGCAGCTCTTCGTTGAAAGCCCAAAGATCTTCCAAGCTGCCGCCCCCCCGCCCGATGACGAGCAAGTCGAAGAGGCCGAGGCGTTCGGCGGTTTGCAGCATCGCCGCCATCTCCTCCGCCGCGCCCGCGCCCTGAACCCTGGCAGGGAGAATAATCAGGCGGCCGCGCCAATGCCGCCGTTCCAAGATGCGGATGAAATCCCGCACCGCCGCCCCGCTGGGGGAGGTGATGAAACCGATGATGCGGGGCATGACCGGAAGCGCTCGTTTGCGCCCGGGGTCGAAAAGTCCATCGGCGGCGAGCTTTGCCTTGAGGCGTTCAAACTCCTGTTGCAAGCGGCCGGCCCCGTCGTCCATCAGTACGCGCACGATCATTTGGTAATTACCCCGCGGTTCGTAAACGCTCAGGTCGCCGTAGGCCACCACCTGCATGCCGTCGCGCGGCTGGACGGTTTGGCGGAGGGAGTCGCCCCGAAAGAGGACCGCCGGCAACTGGCTGCCGGAATCCTTGAGAGAGAAATAGGAGTGACCGCTGCTCTGTCTCCGGAAATTTGAAATCTCTCCCCGCACCCAAACCCCGGCAAAGCCGCCCTCCAAGGTGGTTTTGATGCGGCGGGTCAGTTGCGAAATCGTCTCGATCCGGTCATCCATGTCCATGGCAGG